>SXRI01000303.1 GCA_005793615.1 Bdellovibrionales bacterium | reverse complement strand
TGAGTCGCAGCGCAAGGCCCGAGCCACCCTTGACTGACAGGATCTGAAATGCGAAAACTAAATCAGTAGCGTCGCTACGCTCCGATAGCCGGGCGGAATCGAACCGAAACAGCCGGGCGCCTTAACCGAAATACGCATTCGCGGCGCAAAAGCTCTATGAGTCTATGGGGTATCGCCGAATCGGCTCGTTTGCGTTGATTCTTGGAATTGAGCCGCTCACAAGGTATAGGAGCGAACTTGAAGAATCTCTTCAATATTTGAGCTCGGAGCAGGCGATCGAAAGTCTTCAGGCCGATCCGTACTGGCCTAAGTGGAATTCTCCATGGTGGCATATGCTTCTCTTGCATGAAATGGGCGAAACCAAACGGATTCCTGCGGCAGTGATTGAAACCTATATTTCTGCGCTCAATAGAATGCCTTTGAAAATCTTCCCGATTCATCCCGAAGATATGCCTGCTGGTGTGGATCCCTATCGCGAAACACCCTGCCACTGCCAACTCGGAAACGTGTATCAGGTGCTGGCGAGCTGGGGTGTGGATGTGGATAAGGAGCTTCCGTGGATTCGCCCGTGGATTTTGCGTTACCAAATGAGTGACGGTGGACTCAATTGTGATAATGAAGCCTATCTTGTGAAAGACGAAGTGCCGAGCTCAATGGTCGGCACCATCGCGGCGTTTGAGGCGATCTTATTGTATACGCCGCGCGCTTGGACTGCGGAAGAAAGAGTCTTCCTCGAGAAGGGTGCCCGGTTCTTGATCGAGCGAAAACTCCTGCTCGGTTCGCCGACAAAACACAACGCCGCTGAACGCGAAAGTGCAAAGAAATGGACTCAACTCTGTTTTCCGCGCTTCTATTTCTATGATGTTTTACGGGGTCTCAGTGCCTTGTTGCTTTGGGGCCAAATGAGCGACCAAATGAGCGACCAGAGGATTCCATGGGAATCTATCCGCGAGGTTGTGACTCTTCTTGAAGGGCGTTTTGCAGACGGACAAGTACGATGCGAACGCCTTGCTTACGAAGGAGCGGGAACAATTCTTCGCTCGCCCGCTGGAGAGTGGGTGCGCGGACAACCGGCGACGTTTTTTCCGTTACTCGCAAAGACCAGTGCGATCGGGGAGGTCTCGCCATTTCTCTCCCGACAATGGGCCGAAGCTCGTGCGCGGCTAAAGAGTTTGGGACTGACTCCGTTGGAGTCTGGTGTTTAAGGGTTGATTTCGACAAAACGGTCCATAAATACCATGTGAGTCCATTCGGGCGAGGTCATCTCAAACCAGTTGAGCGATTGATCTTCGATCAAGAGGCGCTCGATCTGAACGCCAAATACATTCGCCTGTTGCATCTTGCGTGGCACCTTGAGGCGATAAGTGATTTTATACCCGCTGGTGACCTTGTCGACTTTTCGTCCAAGGACAATAAAGGCGAGGTCTTTGGTTTCGCCGCTGAAGTGACCCATCTTGAGTCC
Source organism: Bdellovibrionales bacterium (assembly GCA_005793615.1). GTDB lineage: Bacteria > Bdellovibrionota > Bdellovibrionia > Bdellovibrionales > JAMPXM01 > SXRI01. Next base: position 2,077 of record SXRI01000303.1, on the reverse strand, counting down.
CTGGCCCACCTGAACCGCGATTCCAAAGGAAATCGATTCGCGAAGAGGCGTTGAGCGCGAAGCCACCGTCACTTCGAGGTCAAATTCCTGATCGATTGAATACTGGTAAGAGGAATTCAGTTTTTGCGCGCCGACCGCCGTTAGCGGGCGGAGGCCATTAAAACCAAGGCTCTCAATTCGTGGCTCATCAGCGGCGCTACTACGGAGTTCGAACGAGGCTTTTTCTGGAAAGCGCACCAGGGCGGGCTCGGCCTCGCCTTTGAGTTGCAGAAGAAAGAGGCGATAGGTTCCAGCGCGCATCAGCGGCGCAGTTTGAAGTTCACCACTAACATGAATCAATCCGTTCTCGACTTTATCGATCCGACAGCTCTTAAAGGAGCTGAGAACCGGCCATTCATCCTTTTGTTTCGGTGCTCCGACCCGATGGAAGGTCATGATGCACTCTTTAGCCTGGATGGGTTTCAAAGGCTTAAGCGTGGCGGTAAAGGTGACGCTATCTCCGCTCTCTATGTTGGTTTTTGATAGCGAATGGTCGACGAGCTTGACGGTTTTCAATTGATCAATAACATCATCCGGCGCCCAGGGTGAAAGATAGGTCACGAGACTACGCTCGCGCAGTCGACCGTTTTCAATTTTCATTGCTAGTTTGAAAGTGCGATAATTGCTCGATGCTTCCTTCTGCGCTCCGATTTTCGGTATCGAGCAGAAGTTAACTATTTTGGAACGCAGATGAACGTCGTAGTTTTGACCTTCTTGGCTCACGACAGTCCACGTCGGTGGTTCGTTCTTCTGCGCGACCATGATTTGGTCCTTATTGTCGCAAGCGGAGTATGTCATAAAAGCGCTGAGATCAAAATCTATCAACGTGTGACCATCGGTGAGAAACGCGAAGTTGGTCGATGGGTTCTTAAAATCATTTTCCAGATATTGCTCTTTAAAGGAAAATTGAAAAATACCGACCCGAACATTTTCCGCATTAGCTTCGTCGAGTGATGCCGACATCATTTTTTGGCTCAGGTGGCGGCCAATTATCGAGCCAACGTGGTCAGGAAGGCGTCTTTCGTCATCGCTACGTCCGGTGTGATGCGTGAACTCATGAAAAAGAATCGCGCACAACGTCTCCAAACTCAAACCAGGCAAGCGGTCGCGATTGAAGTGGATTTTCGATCCCGGGCTGCCGCCGGTGGCAGCAATGCGATGAACGTCGCCGTCAGCGGACTTAAAGAGATCTGGGCGATCAGTTTCACGAACGAAGACTAAGTGTTCTGTTTGTGATGTGGGTAGTGCTGCCCTGACCTCGGCCATCACTTTTTCGATCTCCCCCGGTGCGCCGCAAGCCGCGCGTTCATTCAAGCAAGAATTGAGAATGGCAATGCGGTGATTCCACAGCCAGCGCAGCATCTTTTCTTCGATTTGCGTTCCCTCGATGACTTTCGCCGGTTCACTTGCGGCGAAGCTCGGTGAGCCCGCTAGGCAAAAAAATGCCGCTATCAATGCGAAGATAAAGGGCGAGTGAGTCTTAAATGTGAAATTGAAAGGCAGAAAAGTGAGGCGCATGGCTGAGAAGATAGCTCTGAATCGCGCCGCTGTCGACGGTCCTGAAAAAACTCCAGAACCGTCGAAAATTTGGACAGTTAAAGGCCTCTTTCTAGAATTCGTGGAGATTTGGTTAAGTGGCCGAAGGCACGCCCCGACCTCTGATCGAAGCCTCTTCTGGAGATGCTAAAACCTCGCCTTGTACGTCTTACGGTTAGGGTGGTCATGGAGGGTGGAACCTGGGCTCCGGAGCACGATCGCGGCTTCGATGTATTTTGCTCTGATTTTGTAAAAATCTGACTTGTTTAGAACAAAGGATTTGACAGCCTCACGAGAGTCTTTGGCTTGTGACTTGAATTGAATCTCTTGTTTGGAAGCATCTTTTAACGCCCACAATTGCTCTAGGAAAAGCGCAGCTCCGTACCAGTTTTTGTTCGGGGTCGCGAACTTCGGCCGAATCAGCCGCCGCGAATCTCGGGAGCCGAAAAACCTTATGGTATAGTGCTCAGATATGACGAAGAAACAAATTCAAGAATGGCAT
>SXRI01000016.1 GCA_005793615.1 Bdellovibrionales bacterium | reverse complement strand
GTTGGTGGCATGATCACCGAGTCGCTCAAGGTTACGGGCGATCAAAATCAGATTAAGCGCAGCATCGATCTTAGCAGGATCCGTCTTCATGAGTTCGGTCAGCAACTTGACTGTCCGATCCTTAAACGCATCAACCGCGTCATCACTCATCAACACCTTGCGCGCGAGCACCGGATCCGAATTAACGAAGGCATCGAGCGCTTCACGCACCATGGTGCGCACGAGCGAAGACATCTGCGGGAAGTTCTGCGCTGCCGACACCGTCGGGTGCTGAATGTAGTGCTCGGTATTCTTGGCCAGATTGACAGCCTGATCACCCATGCGCTCGAGATCGGTATTGATTTTAATGATCGCGAGAATCAGGCGTAGATCGGCAGCGACCGGCGCCTGCCGCGCCAAAATTCCTAAGCAAGTATTATCAACTTCGAGATGAGCCTGGTTGATCTTCTTTTCGATCTCGTGAACTTCGGTCAGTTTAGTTGGATTGCGTTCCTGCAGAGCTTCCACCGCTCGCTCGATCGCCTGTTCAACGTAACCGGCCATCGCTAAAATTTGACCCTTAGCGTTCTTTAGCTCTGTTTCAAAGCGCCGCTCCAATGGCATCTGGCATCCTCCACTGGGGCCAATCGTATTAACGCCCTCGCTAACAGTCACGCCGTTTTTACTGATGCTGACCGTCAACTGTCATTAGGCGACGCCGAGGGCACGTAGGCCCTGCACCACGATAACCGCTAGAACGTAGCCTGCGATATTGAAGCCCAGTAGCTGCAGCAATGCGAACTTAAGATTTCCTGATTCCCGTATGGCCACGATGAAGGTCGAAAGACATTGAAGCGCGATCATAAAAAACACGATCAACCCCAAGACTGAGGCCAGCGTAAACAGTGGCAGACCGTCAGGGGCTTTGGCATCATGCATTTTGCTTAAAAGCGTTTGTTGCATTGATTCTTCGTCATCATCTGTCACCTGAAAAACGACCGCCAAACTCGATACAAAAACTTCGCGAGCGGCAAAGGCGGAAATCAAGCCAACTCCGGTGCGCCAATCGCCCCCCATGGGCGTGAACACCGGTTCAATCATCTGGCCGACTTCGGCCGCATAGCTGGTTTTCAGGCGCTCGGACTTATCCTCAAGTTGATAGTTGGGAAAGGTCGTCGCCACCCACACGATCAAGGCAAAGAAGAAGATCGCCGGGCCCGCTCGCCAAACATAGGAACGCGTACGCCAAAATGCCTGCCTCAGTACCAGGCTTAACCTCGGACGACGATACACCGGTAGTTCCAACATGAAGAAAGTGCGCTCATCGATCTTAAGAAAGCGCCCCACCACCACTACTGCGATGGCTCCCAGCACCAGCGACAGAATGTAAATCCCGGTTAGCGCCACGCCACCTTTCCATGCGGCATCGGCATGGAACAAAAACGAAAGTAGTAGAGCAAACACCGGCAGTCTCGCGCTGCAACTCATGAGCGGAATCATCAAAAGAGTCAAAAGTCTCTCGCGTCGTGAATTGATTGTTCTTGCCGCCATCATCGCCGGCACCGCACAAGCATATCCACTTAGGAGCGGAACAAACGACCGACCACCAAGCCCGAGGAGAGAGAGCGGTTTATCAACCAGTGTCGCCGAACGTGCCAAATAGCCCGAATCCTCGAGTAAGATGATACCGACGAAAAGTATGAAAATCTGCGGTACGAATACAAGCACCGAGGAAGCACTGGCAATGACTCCACCCGAAACAAATTGCGCCAGCAAACTCTCCGGCGCCCAGGCCAAGACCAAGTCCGCCAGACCACTCAATGACCGATCGACAAAATCCATCATCGGCTGCGCCAGCCAAAAAATACTGCTAAACAAAGTCGCCATGAGCCCTAAAAAGATCGTCAGGCCCCAGAGCGGATGCAAAAGCACCCGATCCAGGCTACGCGTCCGCGATCTTGCGGTCTTAAGCTCCTCGGAATCTCCGGGACGCTTGTCGAGCGCCACGCGCACGCGGTCACTGAGGCGAATGACTTCGCGAAGCACGGTTTCAATTTCTTCCTCACTCCAAGGCGAAAGCTGTCGAACCGCGCTCTTTTGATTAATGCCGCCAGAGGCAATGCGCCCAAGCTCAACGCGCGCGGCTGCTAGCAACTCCTTAACACCTGAACCCAAGCGACCATCAATCAAAACCACCGGCACGCCGAGCTCACGACTGAGGACCGCGACATCAAGATCCTCGTCATGTTCGCGCAGAAGATCGCGCATGGTCACGGCCAAGACGACATGAAACCCAGCCTTGATCAGCTGCTTAGTCACCAAGAGATGACGCGATAAATGGGTGGCGTCGACAACTGAAATCACTAAGCGCGCCGCGCCGAATGTTGGATGGACGAAGATAGCCTCGCTTGTCACCTTTTCATCAGGCGACTTTGGATCAAGGCTGTAAGTGCCGGGAGTATCCATAATCGTGATGGATTCTTCCGTCTCACTCGCGTGCAGTCGCGGGTGAGTTTGCCCGACAGAGTAATCGACAGTGGAGCCAGGATAGTTGACGGTTTTCGACCGCGCACCGGTGAGCCAGTTAAATAAAGTAGTTTTACCGCAATTGGGTGAGCCGACAAGAGCCACAACAATCGCTTCTGTTCCGATAGGTGAACTCGGCCGACTAGCGGAACCACCAAGCAAAGCTCCATCCGTTACAGATGTACGCATGAGGCCTCATCTTTCCTAAGAGCGATCGTAGCGCCATGGATTTCGACCAAAATCGGTTCACCGAACGGGGCTCGGCCTAGGACGCGCACCGATTCGCCACGAATGAAGCCGAGCTCACGAAGGCGTGCCACTAAGATTTCGTCGCCTTCGAGTCTCTTGATCACGCGTTCGGATTCTTTTGAAATTTCAGCAAGTGTCATAGTTCACGGAATGTAGGGCAAATCCGGTAAAAGCGCAAAATCGACGCTAGTTTGAGCTCAATATTCACCTTAAGTGAAAACGAATTGATAGCACTGTGCGGCGCCAGGACCGGGAAAAGCCTTAGACAAGGCGTCAGAACGCGTGTTACTGCCCGTTCAAAAGGAGATCATGCATGAAATTTAATACTTCCTTTCTTGGATCGTCTGTTTTGGGCGCAGTGGTCGTTGCGTTGCTGACCTTTGGTACTTCGACGGCTAACGCGAATGTTACAGTTTTCGAGCAGTTACGAGGACTTTTTGAAACTGGCTCTATGCCTGCAGATACTGACCTTGTTGGCTGGCGCACCGGGCGCTGCTATCACGCTGATACGCCTCACCGACCGCGCAACGGTATGATAGCGGGTTGGTTAACACAGGGTCCTGACCACGGCCCGATCGGACGGGGCACGCAGACGCTACGCACTCTGCCGGTTTATTGGGCCAATGGTGCTCCTGGAATTTTTGATGAACCCTCGCCGCAAGTGGTTCAATCGGTCGAGAACTTCTTAGACCGAGAAGCGCCGCTAGTCGCCCGTGCACAGTATGATGAGCGCACGGTTTACGGCACCTATATCGATCGTTTTGAACAACAGTGGGCGATGCGGAAATCGACCTCGTTTCAGCTCACTCAGCCACGTCCGGGGCCGACGACTCAACCCACGGAAGAACCAGTTCCGGAACCAATGCCGGGACCAACGCCCGAGCCAACACCAGGACCGACACAAGACTATATCGTCGCGCGCATGACCCGTAACGGATATGTCGTTCAATATTGCTACTACTTTAAGGTAATTCGTTAACAAACTGCCGGCGGCGTTTGACGCTTGGCACTCGCCGCCCGCACGCCTTTTTGAATCGCAGCAAGATAGTTTTTAATGGTGAGTTCCAGCCCCCAAATGAGAGCATCGCAAATCAAAGCATGGCCGATGGAAACCTCATCAATCCAGGGGATCGCCGTGAGTAAACTTGGCAGATTCTCGGTATTCAGATCATGACCGGCATTCACACCGAGACCGGCTTCACGCGCCCATAAAGCCGCCTCTCGGTAGCTCTCGATGACTGGCTCCAAAGCGAGCTTCGAATCCGCAAAGGTCTCGGCATACTTCTCCGTGTATAGCTCAACGCGATCGATGCCGGCTTCTCGCAGAATCTGGTACTCCACTTGCGAAGTCGTTTCGGGATCCACGAACACCGAGGAGCGCACACCGTGACTCTTGAGTGTTTTCGCAACACTGCTAAGAAGCTCGATGTTTTCTGTCACTCGCCAGCCGGCGTTCGAGGTCAGGACATGCGGAGGGTCCGGCACCAACGTGCACTGCGCTGCTCGGACCTCGGTCACCATCTTGAGAAAGTCTTCACTCGGGTAGCCCTCGACATTGAGTTCAACATTGATGGCTCGCTTAAGTTCATAGACATCAGTTTTACGAATATGACGCTCATCGGGCCGAGGATGAACGGTGATACCTTCGGCACCGAAGCGAATGATCTCGAGCGACAAGCGTACAACGTCAGGATTGTTCTTTCCCCGTGAGTTACGCAGAGTCGCAAGCTTATTAACATTTACAGAGAGTTTCGTCGTCATCGCCGGTGTTCTAACGCCAATTGCGCTCAGGTGCACCTATTTTTCTGGTTCGGCAAACCCCAGATCCGAAAATAGCGCCCGTATCACGACCCTAATGCGCGCATGCAGGGCTTGCTTCAGGCGCAGGCGCTCAATAGGAGAAAAATCCGCCAGTTTATCATGATAGCTCACACCCTCCACCAGAGGTGCCGTGGAGCCACCAAGTCCTCCCACAAACTTGCTATTATAGGCCTCAGCGATTTCCGCTACCCCTTGAACCTTCGCAGCAACCGCGAACATCGCAAACGGCGTGATCACTGTTTGAAACACGCGGCTCTGATCAGTCAAAATGCCAACTCCGCTGTAGAACTCACCATTCATCATTCGAATATCGTTTTCACCAATGAAGAGCACGGCGTCGATCGCGGTGACAAAGTCCTGACTCTCTGGTTTGTATTTTTCGTGTGCTTTGATTTGAAACGCCGTCATCTGTTTACCGGCGGATTGCAGACTCTCACGCACAGCACTCTCGACTGCTTGGTCAATTTCCCAGAGACGACTGGGCTCGTCTCTGGGCTCGTCTGACTGCGGAACAAGATTGCCGTAGGTCACCTTGCCGCGAGTCAGATAGATCACTGCAACTCTCTTGGCATTTACCGCCTTGGCCTTGTCGGCATGGCGAACATGGGTCTGATTGGAAACACAACCACCTAAAAAAACCACCAATAGCGCTGCTAAGACCGCAGCAGGAACGACGGTCAACAAAGCTGCCGATAGCGAGCTCCACCTTGAGTTCCTTCGATCGATCATGACTCCCTCGAACGGCAGAGAAAAACTCCCACCAACACGGCCAACACTCCCAGCGCGCTGCTCAGAGGGAAATGAGTTCCAAGAATCAAGATATCGCCCAAAACCGCCCAAACCACAACCGTAAGATTCACGGTAGCCCCAGTGGTCGCCGTCTGCGCACGAAACGAGATGGTCATAAAGAGCTGCGCGAGCAAGGCCGTCAGCACCATTCCCATGAGCGCCAACCAAGGGATGGTCTGCCAATTCACCTGATATACCGTCGGATCAAGAAGCGAAAAAAACAGCAAGACGATTGAAAAACAAAGAACCACCACACCGGAGGAAAATCTTCCTGTCGCTTTTTTCAAGGAAAGATACGCCAGTGCCGTCGCCAGAGCTCCGGTGATGCCGGTCGCAAGTACCTTGATTTCCAGAAACCCTTCACGGGGCATCGACAAAACACCGACCCCAACGGTGGCCAAAGCCACGCCCACCACAGCGAACGGGCTGACTTTCTTTTTTAATGAGAAAGCGGAAATGAGCAATACAAAAACCGGCGCGAGGTTATTTAACGTCGTCGCGAGTCCGATCGAAGACTCATAGATATTTATGTAATAGCAAAAAACCG
>SXRI01000302.1 GCA_005793615.1 Bdellovibrionales bacterium | reverse complement strand
GGGGACTCAGTTCTGGAAAAAACGTTCAGCAAACCGAACGCGATCTCAAGGCGATTTTCCCTGAAGAGAGCTGGAACAAACTTCACCTACAGATCATTTACTACGGTCGTGAATATTGCTCGGCACGCGGCTGCGACGGGACTCGCTGTGAAATCTGCCGCAGCCTTTTTCCCCGCCGCAAAACTCCCGTTACTCATCAGCGAAAATGAAACTCTCTTACAAAAGCATGACGGAAATCTATAGGTTCCATAAAAATGATTTCCTGAATTGACATTTGACTATTGTGAAAAACTTTCTTGATAATGTCTTCGTCGTTGATCGTAGGGGCGATCAACGGGCCGTGTACCAAGAACCCGCAAGGAACTCTAAAGAGGACCTTCAGGACTTTGGTCACTTCAAGAGGGGTATCAGTCAGAGACTTTCAGAGACTAATTTACGGAGGGGATTCATGCAGAAGGGACTCTTAAAAAAACAACTCACTCGAACAGCCATCGCACTCGCAGCGGCGGTGACTCTTTCAAGTGTTGCATCTACTCATGATCATACATTGTGCGAAGGCTTCGTGCCTTCCAACAAAATGCGGATTCCTGTTGGTTCTGTGAATCAATGGAATTTCTTGAACCTCGCGCCGAGTGTTGCCGGTGGCTTGACGGAAGAGCAGTTTAACACCGTCATTGACCGTTTTGAGCGCATCTATCGCGAGGATTTCTCCAAGGCCGGCGGAACACTCAACGTCAATCGCTTGTGGAGCGACGAAACGGTCAACGCGAGCGCGAGCCAGCAGGGTTCTAACTGGATCGTGAACATGTACGGCGGCCTCGCTCGTCACCCGGCGATCACCGTTGAAGGTTTCGCTCTCGTCATCTGTCACGAAGCCGGCCACCATCTCGGCGGAGCTCCGAAAGTAAAAGATTGGTGGGGCGGCTCCTCTTGGGCGAGCAACGAAGGCGCGTCTGATTACTTTGCAGGTCTAAAGTGTTTGCGTCGCTTCTTTGCCGAAGACGACAACGAAGCTGAGATCGCCAAAGCTTCGCTGGATGCCCTCGTAAAAGAACGTTGCGAAAAACAGTTCTCGGTCCGCAAGGATCAGCTGCTCTGCATGCGCGCAAGCCTTGGCGGAAACAGCGTAGCCCTATTGTTCATGGATCTGCGCAAAGAGCCAACTCCTCCGGTTTTTGGCAAGCCAGATCCGACCGTTGTTACCAAGATGAGGGACTCGCATCCGCCAACCCAGTGCCGTATGGACACATACTTTGCGGGCGCAACCTGCCATGTTGATGTTTCGGTTCCGGTGAGCAATAGCGATTATAAAGAAGGCTCTTGCGTAGCACCACAAGACGCGATTGGTACCCGTCCTCTTTGCTGGTTCAAGCCCTAAGCTTGCCTCGGCCTACGGCCACGGAAATGGCCAGCAGGCTACCTAAGACGGAAAGCCGAGGCACAAGACCTCGGCTTTTTTATAACTTCTTACAAAGGACTGCCCATGATTTCTCTTCTAAAAAACTTCCGCCTCCCGCACTATCTCGCGATCCCTCTGGTCGGCGCACTCACCAGCGCGTTGATTACAGTCACACCTGTGGCGAGCCTCGCCCATGAGAATCACGACGCTGAGGTCTGCTCAGGCTTTGCTCCCCCGAACGACCTAAAAATCCCTGTCGGCGCGGTTCACAAATGGGCTCTGGCGGATAAATTCGCTAACGGCGGCCTCAGTGAAGAACAGTTTAACGCCATCATCGATCGTTTTGAGCGTCTCTATAGCGACGACTTCGCAAAGGCCGGCGGCACCTTGCGCGTGATTCGTGGCTGGGACGACGCTACCGTCAACGCAAGCGCCAACCGCCAGGGTAGCACTTGGAATGTGAAAATGTTTGGCGGACTGGCTCGCCACCCGGCAACTACCTTAGAGGGCTTTGCCCTGGTACTTTGCCATGAAGCCGGCCATCATATCGGCGGCGCTCCGAAGTACGCAGGCTGGGGTGGACGCTCGTGGGCCACGAATGAAGGTGGCGCCGATTATTTTGCCACCCTTAAGTGTTTGCGCCGACTCTTTTCTGAGGATGACAATGCGACCATTATCGCAAACTCATCGATCGACTCGCTCGCCAAAGAGCGCTGTGAGAAAGAGTTCTCCACTCGCAATGACCAGCTTCTTTGCATGCGCAACACGCTTGCAAGCAATAGCGCAGCATTGGTTCTTATGGATATCCGCAAAGAGCAGACTCCCCCGGGCTTCGGCACCCCTGATCCGAAAGTCGTTAGCACGACCTTTGATGGCCACCCTGCCACGCAGTGCCGAATGGACACTTATTTTGCCGGCGCGACGTGCCATGTGGACCAAACAGTTCCGGTCAGTAACGGTGATTACCGCGAAGGATCGTGTATTCAACCACAGGATCTCATCGGCTTTCGCCCGCTTTGCTGGTTTAAACCTTAATTGAAGCTTACGCTTCGCCGGAGATGTGCTAGGCTCGGAGTTTTGGAAAGGCCAAACTGACTTGACCGAGCCGCAACTTAAAGCAGTGATCTTTTGCGTGCCGCGAGCTGTGCGCTTTAATGGCGAGCCGCTCAGCCATGCCCTCCAGTTGCCGGAGAACATTCCGGCCAGTCGCCCTCACCTTGAGGGCGAAGTTCAGGACCAGTTCACCTCGCCCCATTTGCGCCCCAATGACGTCCCACTTGCCTTCCATCGGGAATCACCCGGGATCATCCATGGTCCCAACGCCGAGATGGCAGCTCAACTTGAGGCTTACGGGCGCATGCTGCAGTATCGTTTTTCTGACGGTCTTATTCTCTTTGGCAGCCAGATTCTCTACCATCGCTATTCACGCCTGGTGGCGCGCCACCTTCTGCCGCTCAATATCAATATCAGCAGTGACCTCAAGGCCCGACTGCGTTTTGGCCGCCTCACAGCTTGGCAGGTTGACGCTGATCAAGCGATCTTGAGTGTGCTCTTGGCGGCGGCGAGAAATATTCGCCTGGCCACTCTTCACCCAGAGGTTGAGGCCGTGAACCTGGAGTTTTGCCTCGATGACAACGCAGGCGTCGAGCGCACGGTACTCGACCTCAGCGCCGTCGAACTGCGTGGCGACGAATGGGGACCGTGGCGCCTATCAACCGCCCTACACGAACCGGTCTCGGGTGTTCACTACGGACGAGCGCGAATTGAGCTTGATCCGACCGACCTCGGCGGCAACCTCACGGGCTTAGCACAAACATTTCTTATTGATATCCCCAAGCGTCGTCTTGTTTTTCACGGCTTTGAGGATCAGCTGCAGCGCCTTAAGACTCATTTGAGCGCTCATCCCGAGGAGAGCGGCCTGAGTCTACATCTCTCGGGACACGCACAGATCCAACTTGCGATTGATGAAATGAACGAACTCATCGGCCATGCTAACGGCCAAAAACCTGATCAGACGGCTGATGATCAAGAGACTGCCGATAGCTTTAGCCGCAGGCGTATGCGAGGCGTACGCGTTCACCCTGACTCATTCCTGATCACCAGTGACAAGATCACTTCCCGCTTGTTGGTCAGTGGCGATGGCACCTTTCGTTTTCAAACACAGTTTGTAGGCTTTGATAATACCTGGGAAACCCATGGGCTGCCGCAAATCTCAGCCTATATTCTTCTCAATCTCCAGCACGGCCTAGCGAGCACCACCGGCTATGCCACGACCCATATCGCTCATTCGCGCAAAGGCCTTAAACGCGATCGCGACATGAAGGTTCTACGGAGTATCGGTTTTGCGACATTGATTTTTTTCGATGCCGCCAACTTTGCACTCGGCCATGCTCTTTCCGATGGCCGAAAAGCCGCGAGCGAAAAAGAGGTTTGCGAATCGCTCTTTGAGCGAATCGGCTCACTGATTTTGAAGTCCGAAGGTTGGCCCGTACAAACCGGAAGTCTCAATGATCTCTGCTCAAAGAATGTCACCACTTTGATCGAAGGCTTTGTAAAGCAGGTGGTAACCGACATTAAAGGCCGCGACGTCTGCCTGTATTTACCGGCGGGCGAATATCGACTACAGGGCTTTTCCCGCATTCCCACACTTCTGTTCCATGCCCTCGTGGCCGATTTACTGGAAAGCACGAAGGGCGCATGCATTTCGCGCTCCCGGACTAACTACTTTGAACACTTCATGCATGGGCGAGCGACCATCGACCAAGAGGACATGGCCGTTCGTCACGCCGTCGAACCCGACACTGCAGCGAAGATGATTTATCAGCCCGGCATCAATGAGCGTTATCGTTTTCCAGAGGCCACAAATTCTCACCGCGGTGAGAATCTGCTTTCGCTCATCCGCTGCGGTTTCGAACTCTCTATCGACGGCAAACAGGTCGAGGAGTTTGACGCCGCCGACTTCCGCCCCGAGTTCACGGTGCGCGAAGGCACGGGGCCGACCGAGGGCGCGGTCACCACCGGCGGCTTTAAGATCGATTGGTTTGAACTCAACCCCAAGTTTTTCTTTAAGGGCGCTGAGATCACAGGCGAACAAGCGGCACGACTTTCACGTGAAGGCTTGATCGAATTTCAAGGAAAACTCTACCGCGTAAAAACCCAGGATATGCCGCAGCTCAACCGACTGAATCGCTTTTGGGCGAGTATTCAGACCGGCTCTCCTAATCTTCTCAAAGGCGGTAAACGCCGTAAGACCGAAGACACCTTCTATCCGCTACCGCGAAGCCAAACTCTTGAGCTACTGGCGCTCCGCGCCTCGGGCGTCAAGGTACGAGGCGGGCAGCGCTGGGATCAAATCGCTCAGTTTTATGATACCCTCGATCTCCAGCGCAGCGAACTCAAACAACCCGACAGCCTGAAAACGCGCCTGCAGCCTTATCAGGTCACCGGCGTTCAGTGGCTACGCGATCTTTTTGAACTCGGCCTCGGCGGCATTCTTGCTGACGATATGGGCTTAGGCAAAACGGTCACCACTCTGGCTCTGCTCGAACTTCTGCGACTCGAAAATAAAATGGGGCCGACACTGGTTTTGGTACCCACTTCGCTGACTTACAACTGGCTCGCCGAAACAACTCGCTTTACACCCGAGATGCCGGTAGCAATTTACTCGAGTCGCGACCCCGAGGCGATGCTCGAGTTTGTGCGCGTCAACCAGCATTCGCTCGTGATCTGCACTTACGGCTTGCTACAGGAAAATGACGAGATCTTCCAGCAGGTAAATTGGAATTGTTTGATTTTTGACGAAGCCCAGAACCTCAAGAACATCACCACCAAACGCACCACCGCCGCCCGTAAACTGCACGCCAACTTCAAAGTTTGTCTGACCGGCACCCCTCTTGAGAACCATTACGGTGAGCTTTACTCACTCTTTGATTTGATTGTCCCAGGGGCTCTCGGCGATCTGCCTTCGTTTCGCGAGCGCTATGTGAATCCGGTGCGCGTGCTCCGTGATGATATTGATTTCTTACGGCTGAAGATCCGACCGCTGCTCATGCGTCGAACCAAAGCTCAGGTGATGCATGAACTTCCGCCCAAGCACGAAGCGACGCTTAAACTGCCCTTTGAAGAGGAACAACGCCGTATCTATCGTGACATCGCCAGCTCCTACAATGAACAGGTACGAAAAGCGATCTCGACTCAAGGCGAAGCCCGAACACAGCTGCAGATGTTGACGGCACTTTTGCGCCTGCGGCAGGTGTGCTCTGATCCTGGCTCGGTTCCCGGCGTCAAATACCTGGGGGAACCGCCGAAGATCACCACCCTTCTTGAAGCTTTAGGCGAAGTCATCGAAAGCGGTGCAAGCGCACTGATCTTTACGCAGTTTCTCAGCACTTTCGAGCGAATTCGCGCAAGTCTTTCGCACGCGAAGATTCGCCATTTTGATATCTCCGGCGCAGACTCAAGACTGGCGCGCGAAAAGAAGATTCGCGGTTTTCAGGATTCTGAGGAACCAGCGGTCATGTTGATGACACTCAAAACCGGTGGCGTTGGCCTTAATCTCGTGAAAGCTAGCTATATTTTCCACATCGAGCCGTGGTGGAATCCGGCGGTTG
>SXRI01000301.1 GCA_005793615.1 Bdellovibrionales bacterium | reverse complement strand
TTCGAGGCTTGGCGCTTTGTCTTGCTTTCTCCACAAGAACAGTCAGTTCAGCTCTCCAAAGTTCCTGAGCGGGACTTCGGACGATTCTTCGGAGACCTACTTTCGACTCTGACGATGAATCCCGAGAATCGCAGAGATTGGGGCCACAACTTCGGCGATACCTTAGGGATACGCGATTGGCAGGCGACAAACGCTCAGCAAAGGTTTCGAACAGCGCTGGCATAACCCGACAACTTCATTACCCGAGATCCTCGAAAGTTAAAGATACGGCGTGCGCTTCTTAAGTTGTCGTCGCGGAAACACTTTAGAAACGTGGATTTTAATTCAACTCTTGATGTACTTTTTGGTTCGCGCTTCTGGGAGGCGGAAGAAAAGATCCAGGGGCCTGCCAAGAGTCACCTAGGCACAGCTCAATGGAGTGAATCGTCGCCTGGCTGGGGTGTGCAAACAGACTATGGCATCTTCGTAAGTCTGTTCAGTCAGCTGCGTCTAGGCCCAGGAAGCAAATTCGTGGATATCGGGAGTAGCTACGGGCGGTCAGGTTTAGTGATTGGTGAGCTCCTTCCAAAGACCCAGTATGTAGGTTACGAGATCGTGCGTGAACGTGCGGAGTTCGCCGAGAAAACCGCGCGCGCCAATGGCTTTGATAATGTTCGTTTTCGAACCGAAGACGTTTCTCATCCGCAATTCAAATTGGAACCCGCTGACTACTACTTTCTTTTTGACTCGCTCAATGCTGAAACCATGGCGGTAACGCTCGATCGCCTGGTCGAGATCGGCAAAACCAAACCCGATCTTATGATCTTGATGCGCGGACGCCTCGCTTCGTATGAAGTGATTGCATTTGATTCGCGCTTTGTAGAGGTGGCCGCGCCCGAAGCCAAGCTCGGACAGGCTGCGGCCCAGGCCATGGTGTATTTCAAATTACGAAACCCCTAAAAGCGTAGCCTAAAAACCTAACTAGAGTCGTGACTGAAGTCGTCGAAAGTTCTGAAAACCTTTCATGGCGCGATATACTTTTTTCCTGATGCGTTTAATGGTTTTTGGAATCTGGCCGTGCTCTGTGGCTTTATGCGTTTTGGCTAACACCCGTCACAAGAAAACAGGGCGCGGAAGTTGTTATGCGAATCAGCATTCGTGCTAACGAACTTACCGTGGCAGCACAATGCACCTTTGACGCTGGCAAAATATGGACCGAAATCAAAGTTCGAGCGATTGTAGACGAAGCAACTTCAATGTTAAAAATTACTGAATCCCAAAGCAATTCGGCGACATCTCCGGACGGCAAGGGTAAATGTAGCGTAAACATCAAGGCTTCGGAATTGAAGTATGAGCTCCGTAGCGGTAGCCTCTATTTCACAGAAGAAACCGGCAAGTCGATTCTTGTGAGCGATAACAAGATCGCTGATTGATCTTTTGATTGAGACCTAAAAGTCCGGTTCAGGTAATGGACCTGGCCATCTCGTTCCCGAGGGATGCCACAGCATCCAACCTCGACACAGCGGATGCCACGCCGCGCTCGCCGTACCCAAAGAATTTCCTCTTAAGACCATTGCCTTACTCGTGCCATATCGCTAGGCTCCGAGGCATGAAAGCCCTGGTAAAAAAACGAGCAGAACCCGGCCTGTGGTTTGAAGACGTCCCCGAGCCGATCTATGGTGAAAATGACGTCCTAATCAAGATCAAGAAGACCGCGATTTGCGGTACCGACATCCATATTTATAAATGGGATGAATGGGCGCAGCGCACAATTCCGGTACCGATGCACGTCGGACACGAGTTTGTCGGGGAGATTGCGGCCCTGGGTAAATCGGTCTCGGGCCTTGAAGTGGGAATGCGCGTTTCCGGTGAGGGGCACATCGTCTGTGGTCATTGCCGCAATTGTCGCGCCGGCGCGCGCCACCTTTGCATCAACACGGTCGGCGTCGGGGTCAATCGGCCGGGAGCGTTCGCGCAATATCTAGCGATCCCTGCGGTGAATGTTTTCCCGATTCCAAAGGGAATCAGCGACGACGAAGCCGCAATACTCGATCCACTGGGTAACGCTGTTCATACAACGCTGTCGTTTGATCTTATCGGTGAAGACGTTTTGGTAACCGGAGCTGGTCCGATTGGGATCATGGCTTCAAAAGTGGCGCATTTCGTTGGTGCTCGAAACGTCGTTATTACCGATGTGCATCCGTACCGGTTGGAGCTTGCGAAGAAGATGGAGACAACCTCGCACGTCATCGATGTACGCGAAAAAAATCTCAAAACAGTCATGCACGATCTTGGAATGAGTGAAGGATTTGATGTCGGCCTTGAGATGTCGGGAAATCCGTCGGCGTTCGTGTCGATGATTCAAACCATGCGTGCGGGCGGCAAGATCGCCATGCTCGGTATTCTGCCAGACAACACAGGTATTCCCTGGGAACAGGTGATCTTCAAAGGCCTTTACCTGAAAGGGATCTACGGTCGCGAAATGTTTGAGACCTGGTATAAGATGTGCGCACTTTTGCAAAGCGGTCTGGATCTGAAG
>SXRI01000300.1 GCA_005793615.1 Bdellovibrionales bacterium | reverse complement strand
ATACGGCATAAACAATATTAGTTTATTCTTTAGCCGCAGAAGTCAAATTCTTTTTGCTCCAATAACTGAGGCATTACGAGTATTCGTAAAAAATTGTTTGACCCATTTTTTACCACCAAGGCGGTTGGTGAGGGAACTGGACTCGGGCTTTCGATTACCAAGGGAATTCTCGACGAACATCGTGCTGTGATTGAACTAATACCAGATGTTCCCAACACCTGTTTCGAAATTCGTTTTACAAGGGACGATGTCTCAAAGAAGATAGCATAAGGCTCACAAATGATGGGTCTAAATGAGGATTATATGGGCAAGAAATTCAAACTTCTAGTTGTCGAAGATGAGACAGATCTTTTGAATACGTTGGCCGAGGAGTTAAAACTTCTTCATTTCGAAGTGGTCACGACGAAAACGGGCATCGAAGCTCTGGAAAAGATCAAAAGTGACCAACAAATTATCGCGGTGTTGACGGATATTGTGATGCCGGGAATGAGCGGCATTGACTGCTTGAAAAGAATTCGTGAAACTGGAAGCGAAATTCCGTTTGTCTTTCTTACTGGCAATGGCAGCAAAGAGAGTATTACAGAAGCACTTCGTTGGGGAGCAATGGATTTTCTCGATAAGCCCTGTTCGTCGGAAATTTTGGTGGCGACAGTTCGACATGCCTTGCGGATTGGAATGTTTATCCGTGCTCTCGACACCGAAATTGACAACCTAGTTTCAAAGTACCAAATCTCCGCAGCTGATCAAGATCGACTGCGCACCTTTCAACGTGCCGCGCTCACCGGTCGAGTTATCAATGGAGGCTAATTGAGGGGATTCCGGTCCAGGAAATCGCGGTAAAGATACCGGGTGAACGACTATGTGTCGAGGACTCGTAGAAATTGAGGCCGGCCGTGAACGCCCAAGGTTCAGCAGCGAATTTTCCGAACACCCCTTGTGTACGATTCGAAGCTGAACTCACATCCATCTGTTGGACCGATAAAAATCCGCCCCATCGCCAGTTCGGCAGCGGACTCCATGCGAGAAAAATCCGCTGCGTGAGAAGCCGGTCACCGTCTTTCTTGCCGACCAGGACGCTGTTTTCATCAGCGAAATCTTGTTGAGTGGCGCTCGATGTGATGGGCTTAAGCCAATCAACTCTCAAATCAATCCCCCCGGCCCAGTCACCTGCACCAAGAAGAAGAGTGCTGCCGATATATTGAGAACCAAGAACTCCTCGGCAATCGAACTGTGAACAATCAATAGTTGCGGAGTCAACATTGCGGTGTGAGGCTCCGGTGCCGCCGGAGAGAACGAAAAATGATATTGGTGCCAACTGCAGTTCAACCTCGCCGGCATTCACGAGCGCCGAGGTACGTAGTTTGGTCACGGTACGCATATATCCATAAAAGACTTCACCCGGCGCCGAGTTTCCCCAAAGTGGAACACCGTAACCTAACTCAGCGCTGAGCGAGGCTCCCTTGGGCAGAGTTCGAATTCCAGCGCCTAAGGAATAGTCAGGGCCCTGTTTGGCTAGAGCAGACCTGATGTGTAGGACGGCGACCAGAGCTGTGACAATTATCTTGATGAAAAATTTCATATTAACCTAGCGACATGCGAGGTGAGTGATGCATTTTGGCGTTGCAAGAAAGTGGTCTGCCCCTGCCGCCTCGAATTCAGTGGCGGAACCGTAACCCCAAAGTACGCCCAGCGAGGTTAAGCCATTTTGTTTAGCTCCATGAATATCATGTTCACGATCGCCCACCATCCAAGACTTCGCCGGAACGAGATCTTCTTTTGCCAATAGGTGACGAATGAGCTCGCCCTTATTCGCTAAGCGGCCGTCCATCTCGGAGCCGTAGATCCTATCGAAAAAATGATCGAGTCGAAAATGTGTAAGGATCTGCACTGCGTACTTTTCAACCTTTGAGGTCGCGACAAAAAGGCGATGACCACTAGATTGCAAGGTAGCAAGCATCTCGGGGATGCCATGGTAAACAGAGTTCTCAAACATGCCAACATCAACAAAGCGCTTGCGATAAAGAGCGACTGCATGTGCCACTCGCTCTGGATCGTCGGTTTTGAGTAGGCGTGCGAAAGATTGGTGCAGTGGGGGGCCTAGACAGAAACTAAGATCTTCCTCAATAGGCTGAGTGAGCTCTTTCATGGCAAATTCGACGCACGCCAAAATCCCGGGCCTGGAGTCAGTGAGTGTGCCATCGAGGTCAAAAAGCAGATTGCGTATTTGCAGAGGCGTGCTCCTCTTAGGCGCCGATTTAGGCGCCGATAAAGCGGCGGATTGCATCGAGCGAATTTCGCACCTTCGCTTCGATCTGTTCTTCGATGGTGGCGAGTTGCTGTTGCAAGCGAATCAATCGCGACTCGGGTCCGCATTCAACCCAAAACCATGGCGTTGAGAACAGATTGATCCAGTCTTCATTCATTGCGGCTTCAGGATCAAATGTACTTTTTCGGTTGCGAGTCGGCTTCGAGAGTCCGTTATCGGTCCAGGGTCGGGTCGTGACGGTTTTTTTCTCCCACACTGAAGCGGGAATTTTCGGTCTTACTCCGAAAGCCGGGCGACCAAAGGATTTGGGTGCCGCTTTGGTTGTTCCGGCTTCCCGATTCAACGCGGCCTTTTGTTTTAGCTCAGCCGCTTCAATTGGAATGGGAGAGCCAGCTTCGTCATCGCTCTTTGTAGGAGGTTGAGTTTGTTGATGACGACGTTTTTTGTGCAGGTCTTTGAGTCCTAAAGACATGATTTGCTCCTAACTATCTAAACCTTACATTGTTAAATCAGAAGATCGTCCAGAAGATCGTCCGGGTGGACGGCGTTTCGTGGTGTCGTTCTTCGACTCTCGAGCCCCTGGTTTTGCGTTTGCAGCGCGAAGTGTTAAGGCCCACATTTCTCGCAAAACATCGCGCATCTCGTCCGCGGCGGGCGAAGTTGGCGCATACTCCGGAATCGAAACCTTCATGGCCATGGATTCTTCGCCCTGCACACTCTCACGAATAGGGGTCTGCAGGCAATTATCAAGATTTTCTTGATACCAATCAAAAATCTCGCGACTGAGTTTGCGCCCGGCTGATAGGCGGGTCGCTACATAAACATGGGTGAACTTAACCCGCATATCGGTTTGAAACTCATTGATCAGAGCTTCGAAGGTCTTCATGTTGCGGAAGTTATTGATTTTGCACTCAAGCGGCGAAATTAAAACATCCGATGCCACCAACGCATTGGTGATCAAGCGGTTCCAGTTCGGCGAGCAGTCCATGAGTACGAAATCGAACTCCTTTTTAAGCGGAGCGATCACATGATCTCTTAGCCAATACTCGCGGCGATTACGATTGACCAAACTCTGATCAAGCGCCACGAGCTCTGGAGTCTCAGGAATGTAGGAGAGCGTGGGAATTTCAGTTGTTCGCACGACATCCATGACTTTGGCGGCGCCAGTGAAGACATCCGCCAAGCCACGCACCTGGTTCATACGCTCAAGCGCATCGACGAGCGAATTGTCCTCTTCATCGGGGTCCGTCGTGCTGAGGGCGGTAGTAACATCACCCTGCATATCGAGACCCACCACGCAGGTTCGAATGCCGTGAAGTGCGGTCATTCGTGCGAAGTTCAAAGTCAGCGACGACTTGAGAACTCCGCCCTTGGTGACGAATATCGCCGCGGCAACCGATCGCGACGGTTTCTTCATAAAGCCAACACGCTGTCCAACGTCGGGCATCTCACGTGGGCCCCACGATTTGAGTTGGCGATTGTCAGAAGAGCTACGTGCGAAAGTAGGAAGTGCAGACTCCTTGATTCCTTGTGCGGTTAGGATTTCAGGAGAGCTTCCAAAAACCTGAAGAGCTTTTTTGGCGGGAAAAAATCCTGTCGACATTGGTCATCCCCATTCTTGGTGATGGTGTATTTATAGCACCAAATTTGAACAACGTTTAGGCAAACAATCAATCGCAATCTGACTTGGCGCATATTGGCTCTCGACACATCAAGCCACCAACCCATGTTTACCCTCAAGAAGCTTGCATTTTAGGCGTGTCCCCTGGGAACTTGCGTGCAACAGGAGGGAAGTATGAAGCGGCAATACTGGCTTATGGCATTGGTGATTCTGGTAAGTTCGGCGATGAGCGTATCGGCGAAGGCGGATGTCTCCGGAATCTGGCGTGGTTATGGCGAATGGACCTACGAAGGCAGCAGTGTCCCGTGCCAAATGGCGATTCAATACGAAGAGACGGCGACAGTGCTCAAGCGGGTGAAAGGCTTTTTTAATTGCAGTTTGGTTGCCCTGCACTCGGATCCGATTGCATGGGTGAAGCAAGGTTCGGATTTACTTCTCGACGGCAAGAAAGCCGGTACTATTGTTGCGCAGGCCTTCGAAGCTACCGAGGAATTTAACAATGATGGCGGAACAGTCACGACCAAGTTCTCAATCGACAATAATGGTCGTGCGAATTACTCGGAGGTTTGGCGCGATAAGAAGGGCGCTGAGATCTATTTGATTCGAGGAAGTTTCAAAAAATCTCGCGATTAATGCGAGGTGCAGTTACTGGACGCGTGTGCCCTCATGGATCTTGTCGCCGGGAAAGAGAATTACTTTCTCGCCGACGGCCAAGCCCTGAGTGACCACGATTTCCTTGTCATTCTTTTTTGCGACTTGAATATTCCGTAAACGGGCTTTGTCGCCGTCGATGATGTAAACCGCCCAAGTTTCTCCGGTTTTGAAAAGCGCACCCAGCGGAACTTTAATGACCTCATCTGCATGCGAAACCAAAAAGGCGACGTCGACATGGTAGGTATCGCCAAGCTTTCCTTGGATTTCCTGGGGAACTCTCAAAAGCTTGAGGCGCACATCCGTGCGTTCCTCATCGACTCCAAGTGCTGACATTTTCACGACACCGGCATGACTGATTACGGTGATCTCGGCCTCGAGCGGAGTGTCCATTCCCCAATTGAGAATGTGCGCTTTTCCGCCCTTCTGCAGACGCACGGCATCTGTCGTCAGCAGGTCGGCCACCACCTCGAGATCCGTGAGCTGCGAGATTTCAACGATGGGTTCACCACGCATGATCGGACCGGCGGAGTCCCGATAGATTTTCGAAACCACACCGGTAAACGGACTTTTCAACGGGCGGTCGTAGTCCCAAACCAGTTTGCTCAGCACTTGGTTTTTTTCAACGTGATCGCCAACCTTCACCTTAAGGTTCTCGATGTTGCCGCTGGCAAAGGCATACAAGGTTTGTTTTGTCTTGGCGCGAATCTTGCCATCGGTAATCAGGGTTTCGTCGAACGACCCTTTACTAACCGTGGCGACTTCGACCTTAAGCGGCATGGGACGCATCAGGAGCGTTACGGAAATGGCGATCGCGACAAAACCGACGATGTAGAATAACCGTTTCACTTGCTACTCTCTCGCTTTCAGAGCTTCGGAAAAATCAAGACGCTTCATCTTGCGATACAAGTAGAGACCACTCACCAAGAATATTCCAAGCATCGTCAAGACCGCGCCTCCGTATGTTGACAAGTCTATCACCAAAGGAAACTTAAAGGTATCGTTGTGTATCATGTGCGTGCTGAGATAGCTGAGCCAATATCCGATTGCGATACCGGGTATAAGCGCGAGCAAGACCTGTATACCGATATCAATGAACATCAATTCAAAGGTCGTTTTAACACTGAAGCCGAGGATACGCAGGCTGGCCATTTCCCAACCGCGCTCGGAAAGCGAGATTCGAGTGGTGTTGAAAATGACCGCGCCCGATATTGCCACCGCGAACCCAACCAAGATCACGGTGAAAGTCGTGATCATTTCCGCGACGAGCTCATTAAAGCTTTTGAGCAGTAGCTTACGTATAGTGACTGCGGCGACCATTGGGCGCTCTTTCAACGTGAGATAAATTCTATCAGCGTGGGCAGGATCAATCTTAAGCTGAATGGTGTCGACGACTGGACTTTCACGTAGCCATTCATGAAGATCGGACTTGGTGGCATAGGCTTGCTGACCGATCAGATCGTCGACGAAACCTAAGACCGGAACTTGAAACCGGCGCTGTTCATGTTCAAGTGCCGTGAACTCAATTTGATCACCGAGCTTCATGCCATATTCGGTTTCGAAATAACGGCTGAGCAGAACGCCTCCTGAAACTGGAGCGACAGCACGTCCCTCGCCATCAAGTACGCGGCTGAGTTGCGCACCCCGGTCCCAGCCAAGCAGAGAGATCTCTTTTTTAAAATTTTTGAACTGCAAACGCACGGCTTGGGTGCGTTCTCCTTCGATTAGGAGCACGCCGGGAATTTGTCTGATCTCGGAAAAAACTCCGGAGCTCCGCGGATTCGCCAGCCGCACGGTCAAATCCTCGCGCCGCATTTGCTGAAATTGACGGTCCATCATGGAATCGAGCATATCCGTCCAGAAAGATCCCTCGATCAGGATGGCGAGAGCTGCGGCAATTCCCAATACATTCAAGAACAAGCGATAGGGTCGAAAAAGCAGCGTGCGCAAGATCATCTTGGAAAAAAGATCCCATCTTCCGATCACGCCAAGACGCTCAAAGAGACTGCGTTGGAAGTTCGGCGGACTGGGGGGGCGAAGGGCTTCCGCGGGCTTAAGTGCGAATACTTGAATTAGCGAGCTCAGTGAGCCCAGCCAGCCCGGCAGAAGACCTGCCAGGATACCGAAGATGATGGCCGTGGGCGAGAGGGAAAAATCGATGGCCGGAAAACGAAAAAAATCGCGATAGAGTTTAGCGTACCATTGGCCGATGCCGTGACCTGCAAGCAAAGCCGGCGGAATACCGATCAATAGAATCAACGTGATCAGCTGAAAGTAGTGCCAAGTGAGGGGCCAAGCGCCGTAGCCGAGCGATTTCAGTGTGGCGATCTGCGCGCGGTGAAGGGCAATCAGACGAGAAAGCACCACGTTGAGAATGAATGCGGCGACGGCGAGAAAGATTGCCGGCATCACCGTCGCGACGACCCGTTGCTGGCGGATTTCGTCTTCGACAAACATATTACTGACTTGTTTGGTACGATCGTAAGACTGAATTCCGCCGAACGGAGAAAGCACGAGATCGATCTCGCGTTTAAGTTCAGAAACTGAAGTGCCTTCGGTGATTTTGATCAAGACACTGTTGAAGGCGCCGCTCATTCCAGTGAATGACTCGAGATCCTCGTGGCGAAGCCAGAAGACACCGAAATGTTTGTCGTCCGGTAGCGGTGCGATTGGACTCAAAGCGTAAACATATTCCGGTGAAATCCCCACTCCCGAAATCGACAGAGTTCGTTTTTGCCCACCCAACAAGGCTTTGATTTGGTCACCGATCTTGAGCCGGTGCGCTTCGGCGAAGGATTCGTGTACGACCACCTCCAGGTGTGCGCCTGGTCGCGGGAATCGTCCCTGACGTAAATAAATTAGGTTTAAACGCTGATGGGCGCCACGCCATGAAATAAATCGCCCCAAGGCCGGCTCGATTTGTCCGGCGACGTCGACCAATCCGTCTTTAATGATGCGCGACTCGGTGATCTCAACGCCTTGCATGCGATTCAGGCGTTCAAGTTCCGAGCTAGGGGCACGCACCAGTTCGGCAAAAACATCTGCGAAACGAAACTCTCCGTAGTATTTGGCTTTTGCGACTTGCAGCGATTCGTAGGAGCTCCACGATGAAACTAAAACTGCGACACCGCAAACCACCAGGATAGCGAGCGTGAACACCTGCGCACGCAGGGCCCAGAGATCGCGCAGAAGTTTGCGATGAAGGCCTGTCACCAATGAACCTCGTCGATGGTGATTTTCTTTTGGTTGGTGAACACCTCGCTGACAGTGCCGTCAGAGAGTCGCACGACCCGGTCGGCGAGGCCGGCGATGGCGGAGTTATGGGTAATGACGATCACGAGAGTTCCGAATTCGCGATTGATCTTATTGATGGCCTCGAGCACAAGCTTGCCGGTTTTAATATCCAAGGCGCCAGTCGGCTCATCACAGAGAAGTACATCTGGGCGCTTGGCTATGGCGCGCGCGATGGCGACCCTTTGCTGCT
>SXRI01000299.1 GCA_005793615.1 Bdellovibrionales bacterium | reverse complement strand
ATATCGAAAATCTGCGCCATGACCACCTGCGCGGTTTTGTGCCCCACTCCGGGCAGCTCTTCAAGTAGATCGAGGGAATTGGGTACCTGCCCTTGATGTTCTTTAATAAGTATTTCGGATAGACCACTGATAGCCTTCGCTTTTTGCGGGCTAAGTCCGCAAGGGCGGATGATCGCACGGATCTCATCGACTGAGAGGCGACACATTTCTTTGGGTGTACGTGCTCGCTTAAAAAGCGCAGGAGTAACCTGATTGACGCGAACATCGGTACATTGCGCAGAGAGTAGAACGGCTATGAGTAAAGTATAGGCATCACTATGCGCGAGCGGAATCGGCGGCTCGGGATAGAGCTCATTCAACCTTGAGAGAATAAATGCAGCGCGGTCTTTTTTGGTCATGATCCTCAAGTAATGAAAGAACTTTGTCCGTCGGGGCAAGGTAAAGTTACTTGTGACCCGGCGTTCTTCAAAGTAAACTGATAGCATGAACAAGCCGGGTGCCAACGCTACTAACGCGAACATACAAAAGTCTAGCGGTCGTATTTTTGCGATTGGTGACATTCATGGCTGCGCCGCGGAGTTAGAGGCGTTGCTCACTAAAATTGCACCCCGCCAAGAAGATCAGGTTGTGTTTCTTGGTGACTACATTGATCGGGGCGCGGGCTCGCGACAGGTCATTGATATCGTTTTGCAGCTTGCGAAGCGCTGCCAGGTCGTAACGCTCAAAGGAAACCATGAAGCAATGTTTTTGGATTTTCTCGAACATCCAGAGACTTCGGGTGCTGGTCTTTTTATTTTGAACGGCGGAGCTGCTACGCTGGCAAACTATGTTACTGCCGATGGCGCCATTGAACTGCCAGAGGAGCATTTGCGGTTTCTTCATGAGCTTAAGCTTTTTCATGAAACCGACGAGTATTTTTTCGTCCATGCTGGAGTGCCGGATATTTCTTTGAAAGACGTGAACGCGCAAAAACACGCGCAGCTCTTAATGTGGAGCCGTTTTCCGTTTCTGCAGAGCGAGTTTCAGTGGGAAAAGTTGGTTGTCCACGGTCACACGCCCGTCGGTGAAGTTGAGACTCATCCTAACCGGCTGAATCTAGATACTGGTTGTGTGTATGGCAGCAAACTCTCAGCGGTCAATCTCGGTACGCGCGAGGTATTTCAAGTCGAGAAGGGCACAGCCAGTGCGACGCCGATCTTTCCTCGCGAGGCTTCATCGTCGCGGATTTCGATGCGTTTTAAAGGCGAACTGCCGGTTTATGCCAAGCGTGGTGACGAAGCTGTGCGCAACTATCGCACTTTGAACTATAATCAATTCGGAATCCTCATGAAGGAGCTGAGTCAGAAGCATGATTATGCGCTGATGGCCGGCGATCAGATCGAAGGCACGATCGGTGACGATCCGGAAAAAGCCGTTAAGTTCTCTGGTACCGTCGTGCGCTGTGAAGCGCGCTCGGGAACGGTCGTTTATGGTGTGAGAATCGAACGGGTTTCAGGTGATGTCGGTGATCCTAAATGGATCGAACGACCTACGGAATAAGCCCGGTGGCCGGTCGCTCCTTTCCTCTCTTTGATCGCTTGCCTCGGTTTGAGGAACTCGCCGGAGGCCAGCCGGGCGAGATCATTCTCGATCGTTTTCTTGACTACGTTGGCGAGAAAAAACTGGAGCTCTATCCCGCGCAAGAAGAAGCGACACTTGCTCTCTACGACGGGCAGAATGTCATCCTTAATACGCCCACGGGTTCAGGTAAGAGTTTAGTCGCGACCGCACTTCACTTCTATTCGTTGGCGCTCGGCCGGCGCTCAATCTACACCAGCCCCATCAAAGCTCTGGTGAATGAGAAATTTCTGGCATTGTGTAAAGAGTTTGGGCCCGAACAGGTCGGCATGGCGACCGGCGATGGCAGTGTGAATCGCGATGCGCCTATTCTTTGTTGCACAGCTGAGATCTTGGCCAATATGGCTCTGCGCGAAGGCGAGGACGCCAAGGTCGATGATATCGTGATCGATGAGTTTCATTATTATTCCGATCGCGAACGCGGAGTCGCTTGGCAAGTGCCGCTTTTGGTTCTGTCGCGAGCCAGATTTCTTTTAATGTCGGCCACTTTGGGAGACATGAGCTTTTTTGAAAACTCTCTTGCGAAGCTCACCGCGAAACCGGTGGCGTTGATCGCAACAGGGGATCGCCCGGTACCGCTGAAGTTCGAGTACCGCGAAACGCCATTGCACGAGACCGTGCAGGATTTAATGAACCAAAACGCTGCACCGGTATATTTGGTTTGTTTCACTCAGCGTGAAGCCGCCGAACAAGCGCAGAATCTGATGAGCGTTGATTTTGCCACCAAAGAACAAAAGAAGGCGATTCTCGAAGCGGTTCAGGGAGTGGATTTTTCCAGCCCCTACGGACGCGAGATGAGTAAGTATCTCAAGCACGGGCTTGGCCTACATCACGGCGGCCTTTTGCCCAAGTATCGGGTTTTGGTTGAGAAGCTCGCGCAGACCGGACTTTTGCGGGTGATCTGTGGTACCGACACCCTTGGTGTCGGGGTGAATATCCCGATTCGCACGGTGCTCTTTACTAAACTCTGTAAATTTGATGGCGAGAAGACCGCGATTTTGAGCGTGCGGGATTTTCATCAGATCTCAGGAAGAGCGGGACGTAAGGGTTTTGATAACGAAGGCCGGGTAGTCTTGCAGGCGCCCGAACACGTGATCGAAAACATCAAGCTTGAAGCGAAGGCCAAAGCGGATCCCAAAAAGGCCAAGAAGATGGTCAAGGCAAAGCCACCAGAGAAGGGCTTCGTGGCCTGGGACGCGAATACCTTCCAGCGATTGATCAAGAGTCAGCCCGAACCCCTGCAATCGCGCTTTCAGGTGTCGCACGGGCTGCTGCTGAATGTGCTCGCGCGCAAAGATGACAACGGTTGCATGGCAATGCGCGAGTTGATTCGCAATTCTCATGAAACGGCTTTGCATAAGAAGCGGCATTTTCGCCGTGCTTGGGATTTGTTTCGCTCGCTACTTGATCGCAAGCTCATTGAGATGCACGATCGCGAGGCCGGGCGAAAACGCCGGGTGCATGTGAATGTTGATCTGCAAGAGGATTTTTCTCTTAATCACGCGCTTTCGCTTTACCTTCTCGATACGCTTAAGCTTCTTGATCCAGCTTCGGAAACCTATGCCCTTGATGTTTTGACTCTGGTGGAGTCGATTCTCGAGAGTCCGGATTTGATTTTGCGCAAACAGCTCGATCGCGTTAAAGACGCGCGAATGCGCGAAATGAAAGAAGCCGGCATGGAGTACGAAGAGCGCATGGAGGAGCTTGAGAAATGCGAGTATCCCAAGCCGCTGCGCGAGTTCATCTACTCCACCTTCAATGACTTTAGCGATAAGCACCCTTGGGTCGGCACCGAGAATATTCGCCCTAAATCGATCGCCCGCGAAATGTATGAAACCTATCAAAGTTTTGCCGAGTACATCCGCGAGTATGAATTGCAACGGGTCGAGGGGTTGCTGCTTCGCTATTTGAGCGATGTCTACCGGGTTTTGATGCAGACCGTGCCGACGATGATCAAGACCGACGAGATCGATACGATCGCCGAGTATTTCGGCTCGATTTTACGCTCGATTGACTCGAGTCTCATAGATGAATGGGAGCGTATTCGAAATCCAGGCTTTGTGCGTGAACCGACAGCGGTGACTAGTGCCCCGGTCGTGCGTCCACGGGATGAACGCGCGATTCGCATCAAGCTGATGAACGAAGTGTTTCGCTTGGTGCGGGCGCTGGCGATAGGTGATATCGAGGCGGCGATGACGCTACTAGGGACTTGGGCCGGCAAAGGTGAAGTCGCTAAGGATGATGGCGATACCCCGTGGAGCGAAGATCGATTGAAGACACGAATGCTTGCCTATTTCGATGCCGGTCACGAACGCTTGTGTACGGATGGGCAGGCGCGGGGCGCGCAGCACACCCATTTTGAACGCACGGGTGAGAGCTATCGAATAGAACAGACCATGGTGGATCCAGAAGGCCATAACGATTGGCGCCTGGTGATCACTTTGACCGACGATCCCAGTACCGGCCTCCGCGGCAGCCTCGAACAAATCAGCGAAATTTCAGGCTGATTCATCGAGGCATTCACGTGCCTGCATAGCTCTGCGTGCCGCAGCCGCCCGTGCACAGCATGAGATCTTCACTCAAGTATTTTGCTCAAGCAAAAGGAGTCGCAAATGAAATTCAGTCTTTTGAGCGCGATCTTGTTTTTCTCTAGCCAAGCCTATGCCGAAACTTCCTGCCTTGCTTTTATGAAAGACAGTCAGGGCGGACCGGCCGGGAATCTGCCTCGGCAGGTCATTAGCGGTGAAAGACTGCTGTGGGATCATGATGGAATCACGGTGACGGTCGCGCCAGCAACTGCAACCTTCAAGAACATTGCGGTCACGATCATCAACGATGGACGCAAGCAATTGCTCGTTGGTGAAACCGTATGGATAAGCGGTGAGTATCTCTCCCGCAGCAATGAAGCCTACTGGATACTCGTAGACTGTGAGCCCGTGAAGTAACGCACGATATGAGGTTTACCCCACCGCGAGGGTGTGAGGGTTTTACATTCTACTTCAATTGGTGTGCTGACCTTGGTATGGGCGCGGTTGGGTATGGGGGGCACCACTGCACAAAGGTGGTGTTTTTGGCAAAGGACGTTTTTTCCGTCTAGCGTATGCGCCATCGCTTGCGGAACAGGATCAAGAATTACCGCAGATTTGCCGAGTAACTCTTGATGATTCGCCTTGTTGCCCTTAATCGAAACTCGGTGCGCACTTCGTTGCTTAAAACCGGAAAGCGCGCGGCTCTTTCTATCCCGTTTCAATTGGGGTGTTACTGGCTTTTCGTGTTGAATTGGCCCGAGTTTAATTCTGATCCCCAGTATTGGTAT
>SXRI01000298.1 GCA_005793615.1 Bdellovibrionales bacterium | reverse complement strand
TGGTCTAGTTCTGATCGTCCGCCGTTCGCGTCCCATTTTGACACACTCTCGGTAACATTATTTACCGGTAAACGCGCTCGGTCTTGAACTTTTGAATGAACACCGCGCTATTGTCCGCGCTGCCATTCACGTTCATCACGGGCGCGAAATCGACACCGCCGGCGACGGCTTTGTCGTCGAATTCGCGAGCACACTCGATGCCGTTCGTTGCGCGATCCAGATTCAAGAGAGCTTTGCCGCCCGCAATTTGAAAACTCCGCCCGAACGCGCAGTGAAACTACGCATCGGCATTCACACCAGTGATGTCGTACCCTCGAACTCCGGGGGCAAGCACAGCATTTATGGCGACGGCGTCAATATCGCAGCGAGACTTCAACCCCTGGCCCCGCAAGGCGGTATCTGTATTTCCAGCACGGTCTTCGAACAAATCAATGGCCGCATCGATTGTCCGGTAAATTTCATGGGCGAAGGCCGCCTGAAAGGGATCGACAGTCCGATCCGCCTCTACTCGATTGATCTCAATAACCCAGGTTTATTTCGCAGAGCTCGGCGGCGTATCCGTTACTCGCCTTCGACAAAACGCCTCGTGATCGGACTGGTCAGCCTCGCGGCAATGGCCGTCTTGGCGGTAATGACGCTCCTACCAGTCACTACGGCTCGCGACATGGGACGAATCGCGATTCTGCCATTTGAATCCACCGGCCTTGGCGACGACGACGCATTTATCCCGGACGGTATCATGAGCGGCCTGATCACATCGCTATCGCAAAAAGGTCTACGTGTCTTGGCGAAGAATTCAGGACTTGAACTCAATAAGGCCCATCATCGCCCAAAGGAAATTGGCGCCGAACTCAATATTGGCCGGGTGGTCATGGGCTCGTTAAGAAAAAAACGCCTCGATACCACCCAGATCGAATATTCACTCAACGTCACGATCGTCAACACCACCAACGAAGAGATCGAGTGGAGCAAAGACTACTCAATGAACGTCAAGTCCCTGCTTGAGGTTCAAAACACCATCGCCAAGGATCTGCGCGAACGGCTCGTGATCTTTCCGGGAGGGAGCAATTTCGCTTCGCAAGCCTTACCGAAAAACGAGGCCTACCTCGCCTATATGCGAGGTCAGTTCTTCGTCGGTAAACGTACGACGGGCGATTTCCTGAAAGCCGCCAAGGAATTCGAAACTGCGATTCAAACTGATAAGAACTTCGCGGCGGCCTATGCCTCGCTTTCGAAAGTAAACAATCTTCAGGCATGGTATGGCTTTAAATCGCCAGCAGAGGCCGAACTCAACTCAATTCGCTACGCCACGCAAGCCTTGGTTCTCGAACCCAATAACACCGACGCTCTGATTTCGCTGGCCGAAACAACGGCCTATATGCAGTACAATTTCGCGGAGGCTGAAAAACTCTATCTCCGAGGAATTTCCGCCAATCCACATGATGCAACCGCACACCAATGGTATGGCGAGCTTCTGGCATTCACCGGGAGATTTCCTGAGGCGGAAAAGCAGGTACGCCTTGCTATCGAGAACGATCCGCTCAATCTGGTCACAACCACTGCCGCCGGAGTCGTACTCTTTTACAGCCGAAACTATGAGCGTGCCATCGAACAGCTTCTGACTGTCCGGAATCTCGACTCTAACTTCATGCTCGCCAATTTCTGGTTGGGGCAGGCCTATCTGGCAAAAGGCGACTTTACCAATGCTCTCATCTTTTTGAACAAGGCGTTTGAACTCGGCAAAGATGACTTCATGGTCAAGGCAGCACTTGCTCACGCCCACGGTAAAGCAGGCCAGAAAGATCGAGCCCTGGCTCTCATGAATGAGCTGCAAAGCTCGGCGCGAGACCGCTACGTATCACCGTTTTACTACGCCGTGATTCACACGGGCCTTGGACAGCAGAAGGAAGCCTTGAGTTTTCTAAAGAATGCGATCGACGAACGCGCCAGCCAAACCGTTACGGTCTTACGCGATCCCCGCTTTGATGATCTCCGAGGCATTGCCGAATTCAATGAGATTTTGAAGGCCATTAAGCCGCGGGACTAGATCCCATGAGTGTACTTAACGATCATCCAGATGATGTAAAGGTGGGTCAGGTGATGAACCATCTGATCAAATCCGAGAGCAATCCAGAATGATGAGCGATGCACATCATTGAAACGCCCGAGATAACGCGGACCAGATTTGATACGATCCATGAGAAAGTGAACCACAAAATCAAAGATGGCCAAATACCAGAGTCCAGGCGCGGTCAACAGACAAATCGCTAGTGTCAGCAAAGTATGAACGCCACAATGTAGCGACAGCGGCGCCAAAAAATCCCAATCATCGCTCATTTTACGAAGCATGTAAGGAAACTGCAGCGGGAAATCGGCAATAAAGTGCTTGATCTGAAAGACCACCACTAGAAATAGCACTTGTTCAATAGCCGATGAGTGAGCCAAACTATCCCCTACAGTCCATATTCGCGAGCCTCATCGATGTAAGCCTCACGACTGAGCACGCGCCTCACGCGGTCTCGTTTCACGACATAATCTTTACGAACTTCTTCCATCTTACGAGCTTCTTTTTCTTTCAAACGTAAATCTTCTTGTTCAAGGCGCTCGCGCTCGAGTTCTTCGTCCGCTCGCGCATCACGCTCTTTAACGAATTGCGTGCGAATCCGTTCCAGCTCCGTGGCAACACGTTCGCGCTCTTTACCGATTCCCTGGCTCGCGGCCTCGCGCTCCTGATCCAAACGCTCCATTTTCTTGAGTGTGCTTTCAAAATCATTGGCGCGTACTTTCGCCTCGTGAATCTCAGCCTGAAACTGCTGTTCCTCAGATTCCATGAAGGCATGTGCTGGTAGTGTCAGCAAAAAAAGTGACACTGCGCCCATCAGGCTCACAGTAACACTTGTTTGCAACGATAATCCTACGGTGCTCATGGTATATTCATCGGCATTTTCGCGAGGGAACAGGACTGGACTTCTGTCTTAAAATTGACCTCTTGAGCAAGGCGCGGCAAAGTATTTTGGCTCTTCGTGTAGTTGAGGGGAAGAAAAACTCCATTTTTCGTACTGATTTTGTTTAAATCTCCCGCAGCATACAGGTCAGGATTTTCAATTTCAGGTATTCCTCATCGCGCAGT
>SXRI01000297.1 GCA_005793615.1 Bdellovibrionales bacterium | reverse complement strand
TGGTCTATAACCTCGCCAAGGGCGGAGCCTCGGGTTTGAAAGTGGCGGTGAGTTTTTACGGCGGTACCAAGAAGATCCGCGAGACAAGTCGCGTGGGGCGCTTACCGGAATTACTCTATTTGCGTCCGGCGCACGACGTGTACACCTCTGATGAAGAGTTTGCGGTCTTTAAAGCTGAAATTGCAAAGTCGGGTATCCCTTATGAGATTTTTCCGGTGAATGAGGCTTACTACGGCTTCATTCACAAAGACATTGAGATGTACGGGAGCGACGAGGGTAATACCTTCATGCACTTTGATTCAAAAGCGGCAGCGTTGGCTTGGGACAAGACCTATCGCTTTCTCGAAGAAAAACTAAAACTCAAAACTGCGATCAAATGATCGCACCACTTAGATTTTCCTGGGGCGTGGCTTTTGACGACAACTGATTGAGTACGGCGATGAGGTCATCGATATCGATGGGCTTATGCAAGAATTCACAGGAGCCAAGACGTTCGGCCTCGGCGGCATTAGGTCGGCCCGCCGTCAT
This sequence comes from Bdellovibrionales bacterium, assembly GCA_005793615.1. Lineage (GTDB taxonomy): Bacteria > Bdellovibrionota > Bdellovibrionia > Bdellovibrionales > JAMPXM01 > SXRI01. The sequence continues at coordinate 3,039 of SXRI01000297.1, read as the reverse complement.
GACAACGACCGGAATTTTATTGAGGTAGGGCGAGTTCATTTGTTCCTGGCGAAATTGAAAACCATCCATGACCGGCATCATAAGGTCGAGTAAAATGACATGCGGGAGCTGCTCCGCTGAGGTATCGGAAGAGTTGAGAAGATTCAATGCATCCAGGCCGTTGGCAGCAGTAAGAATCTCTAAACCCTCGCTCTCAAGGTATTGTTTCATCAAAAATCTTAAGTCGATGGAATCTTCTATGATGAGAACTCGCATTCTTCCTTCCGCTCCCTGTGCCCTTCGCTATTCAGGCTCGGCCAGCCAGTGGGCGTCATGGTCTCTTCATAAACCATTTGCTGCTGAGGTGAAAAGGGGAGTTGCACAATAAACTTTGTCCCCAGGCCTGGGCAACTCTCAACGTTGATAGTCCCATGGTGCGCCTGAACGATTTTTCTTACCACAAAAAGCCCGAGCCCGAGTCCGCTCACCGACTGATTTTGATTGCAGCGCTCAAAAGGTTCAAATATTTTAATCTGTTTTTCAAAAGGAATTCCAGGGCCAGTGTCCTCGACCGTGAGTAAAGCGAAATCACCAGTTTTTTGAACTGCGATCGTGGCGCGACACTTTGGCGCATATTTGACTAGGTTGCCGATGAGATTGACTAAGATCTGTTCAATTCGGAAATGATCCCAAAGGCCTTCGACGCTCTCGTCTAAATCGGTGGTTACCGTGCAGCCAGCGTCGTTGAGCTGATCACGATAACGACTTACGATGTCGGCTGTAACACCCGCCAGATTGGTTTTTTCAACATTGAGGTGAAATCTACCAGCTTGAATTCGCGAGATATCCAAGAGGTCATCGACAAGATTGGTCAATGACTCAACTTGTTTAAGAGACATATTCAGTTCAAAGATGACAGCTTCTGCTGGCGGCGGCGGCGCATCCTTTTTACTCAGGCTCTTCTTGCGCATCTGTAGTTGAAGTTTTAAGGCGGCCAGCGGGGTTTTGAGTTCATGTGAGGCGATGGACAGAAACTCGTCACGGGCGCTGATCGCGTGGCGAAGATTGAGCTCGTTCAACTTGCGCTCAGTCAAGTCCCGACCAATGGTGGAAAGAAAGTCGATGTCTCCATTGGCTTTTCGATGGGCGATAATATTCTGAGAAATAGAAATCTGCCGGCCATCTTTGCTGCAGAGCTCGGTTTCCGCGCTCCAGGTGCCGCTCTTCAGCGCCGTCGGTATCCCGGTCTTCAAAATTGTTTGAAAGGACGCCGGTGAATAGAACAATCCTAGTGACTGTCCTTCGAGATTTTCCGTGGCTGAATATCCCAGAAGTTTACGTCCATTGGTGTTAAGGTAAATGATCTTACCGTCAGGCGAGAAGCTGCCGATAAAATCGACCGACGACTCGACGATGTCAGCAAGGCGCAGACGTTCTTGGTCAATTGCTGTCTTGGCGGCAAGCTCTCGGGCCATCTCGTCAAACGCCTGAGAGAGCTGTGCAAGTTCATCATTACCTTTGAGGGTTGCCGAAGCTCGAAAGTCACCTTGCGCAAGGCTCCTAATGGTTCGCAGAAGGCGCCCGACTCGTGAGGTGATAAACCTGTTCAGTAACCACCAACTGAGCAGCATCGCTCCAGCAAGAAAAACGAACGTTGCTAAATGGCGCTGCACTGAGCCTTCGCGGGCTTCAGATTTTAAGGCGGCAATATTGGTCTTAGTTAGAAGTAGGCCAACGCGCGATGGCCCTAAAGTAAAACTGTTTTGTATGCTGGATCCGAGGCGAACCGGAAAAAGGCCGATGAGCTGGTTCCCGTGAGCAGCAAATCTTGTTTGCGGCGTAAAGGTCTCACGAATCTGTTTTAGATCTTCTTTCGAAAAGAGCAAGTTTTGATTGAAGGAATGATCAAAGGACTGGTTGCTGAACTTGGGAATGCTGGAAAAGATCACTTGATCATTTTCGTTGATCAGGGCCACGGCTTCGGAAAGTGGGCGCGTCGCGAGCAATTGAACACGGGTGTCCGCCATCACCAGATCTCGATGTTTAAGGTCTTGTTCGATCGTGCTCGAAGCGAATGAACCTAGAAACTTGACCGACTGCTCAGAGGATAATTCAATATTGCGGGTGGATTCGCGAATTTCGAGTGAAACTGAGCCCACCGTCAGCACCAGGCCAAGGAAAAATAGAAGCAGCGGTACTGATTGCCTGAGAGGCAGACGAGTGATCATGGCGCGACCACCCCAGAAGGATCGATTTCAGTAATGAGCAAGCCAAAACGTTTCATGACTTCAGAAAGGCGTTTTAATCCCTGAACCAGGGTTTCGCTATTTCCACCGAGTAAGGCGTGGGACTGATCTACGTCGGGAATTTCAATTTTCTTCATGGCGCGACTGAATTCCTCAGGATCAGTACGGTAGTAGCCAGCAAGGCGCTCAAACGAGCTCACCGGCTGCTCCCTGATGTCTCGCACGGCACGCTGCCATGCTGCACGAATGGTTGTGATGGCTTCGGTTTGTTCCTTCAAATTTTGTTCACGAGTGACCAGAACATCGAAGATTTCCCTAGGAATTTTGTCACTTGAAAAGACCGTTTGCGCACCTAGGCGGGTGAGCGCGGACAAATCCGGTTCAAAGGCTACGACCGCATCGACCTTTCCTTCAAGGTAGGAGCGAACATGTTCAACTAAGAGTTCGGGCACAACAGTGACATCTGACTCTTTGAGGCCTGCCAGATTCAGGGCCCTGGCGAGCAGGTAGGCACCAACGGCACTGGCCTCAACAGCCACTCTCTTGTTCTTGAGTTCAGCCACAGATTGGATCGGAGGGCGGGCCACGATCCCATCAGCGCCATTAGAATAATCAAGGACCAGAAAAACCTTGGGCTCTTGCCGATGGGCTAGTAAGCGCAAAACCTCATCGCCTGTCACCGATGCGGCGTCGATGGTTCGGTCCTGAAACGCACGTATGACTTCTTCGGCTGAGGGGTAGGTCACCAGCTGCACGGCACTGTCTTTGAAGTAGCCGCTTTCTTGCGCGAGAATCAAAACATCGTTGCCGATCC
>SXRI01000296.1 GCA_005793615.1 Bdellovibrionales bacterium | reverse complement strand
TCAAATACACGGTTTTTTCGCAAGGCCAAAGGCGTCTTCACGATCGCGGCACGGCCCCGCTCATGGCTCTTAGTTCATTCATAGTTATAGAGAATCGCAGCGCCACCATCGCTATAATAGCTCGGCCGATGCCCCACTTTTTGAAAACCGACCACTTCATAGAGATGCTGCGCAGCGACGTTGTCTTCATGAACCTCAAGCCACAGGGCCTGCCCTTTAGGCAGGATAGCCACCAAGTGCGCCAGAAGTTTACGCATGTGGCCACACCTCTGCACCTCAACCGCCGTCGCCAAAAAAGTAATTTCCCAGGCGGAAACGGCATCGCGAAGCAATACAAAGGCCGCCAACCGGTTGCTCGAATCCCGTAAAATCCAGCCCAAGCCACGACATTCTTCGTCTACCTGCTGCGAACTCCACCGCGGACCGATAGGAACTTCCGCCAAAAGGTGAACCGAGTCGATAATTCGCGAAACTTCGGGAGCATCGGCTGGCGTAAGAGGCAAAATCACAAAGGCGCACTGAGAAGAAGTCATCGGCTATTCATCCGGCAATCAAATTACGAACTTTGTATTTGCGACGAAGGACCTCTCGCCATTCCGCAAGCCGGCGCTCCGTCTGGCTCTTGACCAAAAACGCCTTAATGCTGTCTCGAAACGATGAAAAAGGTAGACTACCAAAACGTAAACGGTTCTTACGGTAGTAAGCCAAAGCCTCATCATCGCTGATGGGCGCAAGATTTGGATCATTCTTGAGTTTCACGAAGCCTTTGGCGGTGATTTTGCGCTCAATCATTTCCCGCAACTCATCGTTTGCGACCTCAAGCTCCTGCCAAGTGTTCTTTCCCGTCCAGAATTCCTGCACGGCCTTGATGGCCGCAGCAATATCACTCTTGCTCGCCGGCTGCGCCGTGAGAGATTTCGCCTCAAGGTACACAACCCATTCGTCGAGCACTCGACCGACTTCGGCGGGAAACCGCTTCTCACCACCGGAGAGAATACTATTAACCTGCACGGCAACACTTGGCTCCGAGATCTTTTCAGATACCAATCCTGGCGACATTTCAGCAAGTGCTCGCTCGACAGCATCGTTTATCCGTACCTCGCGACTCGTCACCGTGTGCTCACCCACTTCGCCAACAATCCTCGATAAAAGAGTCATTGACGGGCGTTTCTCGGCTGGCGCCTGCGGGGCCGCAAAGCCCGCTGAAGAGTTAGCTGGCGCCATACCGGGAGCGCCGGTAGGCCCCGGCGCCGCAAAAGCCGATAACCCTACACCAACGCCAACCAAGACCCCGATCAAATTAGGAAAAAGGTAAGCAGCTCGTCGAGAAGCAAAATTCGGTGGATTCATGGCCTTCAAGTTTACAGCAATCCAACAAAAAGAAAAGGCCCCTCTAGGAGGAGCCTTATTTCCGCGAGATACGCCCAAGGAAGGCGCGAAGTCGCGCCAAGCGGCGTACCGCCCGAGTTAGAACGTGAATTTACCGATCAAATTCACCGTGTAGTAATCAAGCTTTTCCGGATTGTTCGCTGCCTGGTAAGAAAACGCCTCTCCGGGATTCGACGAACGATACCCGAGATTGGTGTTGTAGCGAAAATCTACGCCCAACGCGAAACCAGGGGTCAGCTGAAGATCGGCACCGACCAAAGCGCCTACGTCAATCGCGTCTGTGGAGCGGAAAGAACCATACTGATCGTAGCTATAGTTACGACGATTGTAGTTCAACAACGCACCTGCAACCGGACGGAACTTGCCAGGCAAGAACTGGTATTTTGCCGCAGCACCAAAAGTGTACTGTCGCATATTCACCATACCGGGCGAGTAGGGACCATTGTAGTAGCCACCGCCACCACTGCCATAGGGGCCAAAGCTGTACATTTCAGCGATGTGGTAGTCGGCATACATGAACACGCCTTCAACCACGAAGCGCTCAGGAGTTACCGTACCAACCGCAACACCATAACCAAGTGAGCGATCTACGTTAACAACATCATAATAGGTACCGAAACTTGCAAGCGCCGCTACATAGTAGCTCTGCTTTTCATCTTCGATTTTCTTAGCGCTGGACTCGGCCATCGCAGCACGAATCTCACCGCGAATGTCGACTTTTTCTTCTTTAGGTTCCGACTTCCGCGCGGGCTTCTCGATGATAGCATCTTCTTCGTCGAGTTCTTCCTGCGCCGAGCGGGCCTTTTTCACAGGCTGGGGAGCCGGAACAACCTGAACCTGGGGCTGTTGAACAACGTTGCTTTGTTGAACAGTATTATTGTCGCCAACAACACTTGCGCCATTTGTCTGCTGACTGGCGGCCTGATTCACGGGCGCAATAGCGTTGTTGAATTTGTCACGGCGACGTAGTTCGTCGTCGATACGGGCCTTTTCCAGAGCCTGTACAATTCCGTCTTCGGTCTGCACTTCCGCATCCTGGCGCTTTCTGCGCATCTGATCTGCGGGCGAAGCCTTTAACGGAGCCTCTTGAATGATTGAAGTGGGTTGCTCTTGAACAGCCGCCTGAGCAGCCGATTGTCCTTGAGTAGCTTGCTGGCTCTCATGAATGCGTTGATTGTTGAGAATGTAGATCGGATTACCCGAAGATTGACCGGGAGCAATCGACGGACCATTTGCTGGTGCCGGCTGTCCGCTCGCATCGGCGGCAGCTTGAGCCTGCTGCAGATTGGTTCCATGATTGGTCTGAGCTTGCACTTGGCACACGAGCACCAGCGCTAAGGTTGCAACCAGAGTTTTCATATACCTGACTCCCTTAGAAATTAAATCTCGCTAAAAAAAAGTTCCCGCATCGGATGTAAGCAAGCCCTGTGCCGCCCGGAGCCAAACATAGTGATGACCGAGCAACACAAAAAAAACTGGCTCTAATGGGCTTAAAATCGCTCTCTCTTCAATTCGGGAAAGGTTCGAAGCTAGGATCTATGAACTTCAGATCCGGCCCTTGGGTGCCTTTTTGAAGAACTCTCATGGTCACTCTAAAAAAAATTCTCGCTTGTCGGCTTTCTTTTGCCTTATTTTTCGTCACTGTTGATCGCATGGCGTTTGACAAATCCGAGCTTTAGAGAGAAAAGTGGACTTCCATTTTTTCAGAGTGGCCTCGTGGTGGAACTGGTAGACGCGCTGGACTCAAAATCCTGTGTCCGCAAGGACGTGTCAGTTCGAGTCTGACCGAGGCCACCATTTTTTCCGGCTCATTCCAGTGCCGAACATGCCCGCTCGATCCACGCCGAAACTTGTGAAACCTTGATTCTCCCCCTGACGCTATTTCGTAACCACCAGACACAAACCTTGCGATCCATTGAAATCGGATGCCGAACCTCAACCAATCGGTGCGCGCGCACCTCTTCGGCCACGAGTGCAAATGGCACAAAGCTCCATCCCAGGCCATTCACCACAGCCGCACGGACACCTGCGAGATTATCCACAGTTAACGTCGTCGCGGACACCTGTTCAGATGAAAAAAACTGCTCGGGATTGAGAGCTGAATGGCGGACAAAACTAAGACCCAAAAGCTCGGTGAGCGTGACTTCTCTTTTCTTAACTCCAGCGGAGAGCCGCGACACTAGGCCAGAGGCATGTAGAAACTGCGGCGAAGCAACCACCACCCATCGCTCGGCTCTCACCTGGCGATGCGCAATCACGGGACTCTCAGGCGGATGGCAAGCAACCGCATAGTCACACTTTCCCTCCATGAGAGCCAATTCAAAACCTTGGCCAGGCACAATGAACTCCACCATCGGTCGCCGTCCAGTTTCAAGAGGTAAGTCACTCACCCGAGGAATGAGAACTCTCTCGGCAAACCATGTCGGCGCCGCGAACCTGACCACACTCTCACCCTCAAGGAGTTGCCGTTGACTGAGAATCGACTCCATCGTCCAGGCAACAAGCGCCTCACCACGCTCAGTGAGCGTCCATTTGCCTTGTCGTTTCTGCACAAGATCGAGTTCATCAGCAATTCTCTGCACCTTACGCAATAACCCGCCTGGGTCACAAGCAAGCGATTTCGCAGCCTCACGGAGTGAACGTGAATCGCGTAAAGCCAAAAGCACCATGCAGTCATCGGAAGAAACGAGGTATTTTTCCATGTTGATAAACATCTACTATATTCGTTGTTAATTATCAACAGACGACCAGGCACTGATTTGTTAGGTTCTCGTGATCAACGGTGCCCCTTGGGTCATCGTACTAACCGCTACTTAATAAGTATCAATGGAGAAAACGATGAAACTTATTGCGTATTTCGGTTAAGGCGCCCGGCTGTTTC
>SXRI01000295.1 GCA_005793615.1 Bdellovibrionales bacterium | reverse complement strand
GTCGCGCTTTTTGTTACGTTAATCCTCTGTGTATCGATTCTCGGGCGGCGTGACTTTGTACTCTCCAAGGATATGGACATCGAGTTTCTGGTGCCGCGTTCAGTTACCATTGCTCCAGGCCCAGGGCAAAAGGAGCTTGAGCGGCGCGTGACTGTTAAGGTCTCGGGCCCACGTATGCAACTCAAACGCTTTGCGCAGAATCCGGGTACCATCACGATTGATCTCGGTAAAAGCCAGCCTGGTCCCGTGCAGGCGATCATTACTCCCCGGGTTGTCGAAGTTCCGCTTGGCGTAAAGGTCATTTCAGTAACTCCGAATGTCGTGACAGCGACGTTGGTTCTCACAGGCACTGACGATGGTAAGGGGGCGGCCGTAGCCCCCGATCAAAAGAATGAAAAAAAAGAGGAATGAGCACTCATGGCAGCCAAGGATTCGAGCAATAGTAAAAAAGAAACCGCCTCTGCGGGAGCCAGCAAAGAGGGCGGCGAAAAACCGGCGCAACGCAAACGCCTATTCGGTACAGACGGAATTCGCGGTACTGCGAACCAGTTTCCAATTACTCCCGACCTGGTTCTACGTGTCGGGCAAGCGATGGGACATATTCTACGCAGTCATCCTTCGCGCAATAAACATCCTAAGGTCGTGATCGGCAAAGACACGCGGCTTTCGGGTTATATGGTAGAGAATGCACTGACCTCGGGCCTTAACTCGATGGGTGTGCATGTTGAACTTCTTGGTCCGCTGCCGACTCCGGGAATCGGTTTTATCACGCGCAATATGCGGGCCGACGCCGGTATCGTGATTTCAGCTTCGCATAACGCGTTCATGGACAACGGCATTAAGATTTTTGGGGCTGATGGTTATAAGATTCCCGATACCATGGAACGCGAAATTGAGGCACTGGTTTGCGACGGCGATTTGAATGCGCTTTTAGCGAATTCCAATGAGATCGGACGATCTAAACGAATTGCCGATGCTGAAGGCCGCTATGTTGTTTACGCGAAAAACTCCTTTCCGCTCGAATACACGCTGGATGGAATGCGAATTGTTCTCGATTGCGGTAATGGTGCCGCCTATAAGGTCGCTCCGGCGATTTTCGGTGAGCTTGGTGCAGAGACAATTGTCCTTGGAAATGCGCCGAACGGTTTTAACATCAACGATAAATCAGGCGCTCTTTACCCCGCGAAGGTGAGTGAGGCCGTCGGTCAATATCGTGCCGATGTCGGCATCAGTCTGGATGGCGACGCTGACCGCGTGGTGATGGTAGATGAAAAAGGCCATATCGTTAACGGCGATCATATTCTCGCGATCTGCGCGTTACATTTGAAGTCCATCGGTAAGCTTTCGAATAACACGGTTGTGGCGACGCAGATGTCGAACTTCGGTCTTGAAAAAATCATGACTAAAAACGGCATAAAAGTCGTACGCACCGACGTCGGTGATAAATATGTCGTCGAAGAAATGCGTCGTAATGGCTATTGTCTGGGTGGCGAACAATCCGGCCACATCATTTTTCTTGAGCACTCTACCACCGGCGACGGCTGTATTGCCGCGCTTAACGTTCTTGCGGTGATGAAAAGCTCCGGAATTAAACTCAGTAAGCTTCGCGAACAGATGGAAGACGTGCCGCAGGTATTGATCAATACCCGAGTGCGGCGTCGAGAGGAATTGGATAAAATCAACGGATTCAATGGCCTGCTCCGTGACGTTGAAACGCGTCTGGCGGGTGAGGGGCGGGTTTTCGTGCGCTTCTCGGGTACCGAGCCCTTAGTCAGGGTTTTGGTTGAAGGTCCGGACCGGAAAAAGATTTCGAAGTACGCTGAAGAACTGGCGTCCTTTCTCGAGCGAGAACTTTCATGAGACTGGCCACGGTCGCTGAAACTCGGCGCCTCGATGAGCTAACACAAACAAAATATGGCGTGAGTGCTGAAATCCTGATGGAAGCTGCGGGCGTTGGTGCCACGCGTGAAATCGTTCAGTCATTTATTCCCGAGCTTCGTGATCATTCCCGTACGGTGTGCATTCTCTGTGGGCCCGGTAACAACGGTGCGGATGGCCTGGTGATAGCGCGGCACCTGGCTGCCGATGGCTATCGGGTACGTGCTGTTGCCGTCATTCCTGATGCGGACAAGTGTAGCTTGCTGTTTAAGAAGCAGTTTGAACGGTGCTTGCTTCAAGGTATCGATTGTTTCGAGGTCCGTAGTGCTGCGATGGCGATCGCCTGTCTTAAGGAAATGCCGACAGCTCTTGTGATCGACGCGCTTTTCGGTATCGGGCTGCGTGGCCGTCTAGAAGCGCCGTTTTCAGAGGTGGTTGAGTACCTTAATAGCAGCATTCATGTTCCAATCGTGAGTATTGATACGCCTTCTGGGCTTGATTGCGATCGTGGAGTGGCGAGCGGTGGCGGAACTTGTGTTCGCGCCAAAATGACCATCACTTTTGGTTTGTTGAAACCCGGTTTTTTGGTGGCTGAAGGGCCGCAATTCACCGGCAGGCTGAGGCGCCTCGCAATTGGTTTTCCCGCGGCGGCTCGGCGTGAAAGCGCGACCTCCACGTTCGCATTTGGTGAATCGTTGGCGAACAAATCTTTGCCTCACCGGCGGCAGACTTCGAATAAAAGCCAACACGGGCATGCGTTAATATTGGCAGGCAGCCCCGGTATGTACGGGGCGGGTGTATTGGCGGCAACTGCTGCTTATCGGGTCGGTGCTGGCTATGTGACTCTCGCCAGTCATACTGATCCGTCGTCCGAGATTGTGACGAGTGTACCTGAACTGCTAACGGGAAAAGCTGATGACGAGAGGTTTTGGCTCGAACCTCGCTGGACATCAGCTGCGATCGGTCCTGGTTTTGGTGTCGAGGGCGATGCCACTTACCAAGTACTCCTTCGCCTTCAAGCTGTTGCCGATTCGCGCGTGGTGGTGGATGCGGATGCGATCACGGTGGCAAGTCAGCGCAAGATGTGGCCGCTTCCGCCAAATTGGATTCTAACTCCCCATGCCGGTGAACTTGCGCGCATCCTTGGCGTTAGCGCAAAAGAGATCGAGAGTGATCGGTTTCACTTTGCCCGCGAGGGAGCGAAATTGGCCGGGTGCCATTTGCTTCTCAAGGGTTTTCGCACGGTACTGGCTTCGGTTGTCGAGTCGAGTGTCAGTCAGGTTCGTGCCACGGTGGTACTCGCCGGTAACAGTGCCTTGGCAAAAGCGGGTACAGGTGACGTGCTGACGGGAATTATTGCCGGTCTCTTGGCGCAAGGAGTTCCGGCTCGACGAGCGGCTTTGGCGGGTGCTTACATTCATGGGCGTATTGCGGACGAATGGTTGCGCTCCGGGCAAGCTCAGTCATCGCTGCTAGCGAGTGACGTGAGCGCGGTACTGCCGACTCTTCTTCAGCGCTTAAGATCAAATCAAGGCAGTCGATGATTCATGAGGTTGCGAGCTTAGTAGAAATGAAATCTCTCGCTAGCGAGATCGCCTCTCGTCTTCCACAAAGGGCGTTGATCTTGCTGAGCGGCCCAATGGCTGCTGGCAAAACCCAGTTTACAAAATTTTTGATCGAGGCGATGGGCCAGGGGCCGGACTCATCTGATGAGGTCGCACGATCGCCGTCGTTTGCGCTTCACCATAGCTATTTGACAGCCCGTGGTTCAGTTGAACATTTTGACCTTTTCCGTCTCGAAAATGCCGACGATCTTGAGTCGATTGGCTTCTGGGACTTCTTTCGTGACCGTGAGGGCGTGATTGTCATTGAGTGGTGCGAGCGTCTTAGGGAGTTTGGCCTCGAAGGCAGTTTGCCGTTGAATTGGCCGCGCATTAAGATCGCGATCGAACCTAGTGCTGATTCCGCTTCTGTGGGCGCTATCAGTCAGCGCCGCCGCGTTTCGGTTGACTAATTTCTAGAGAGTTCATCCGGGAATCAGGTTTACGCGGCGTTGGTTTTGCTAAGTCGACGGAGCTGTTTTGCCAGCTCATCACCGATGTCTGACATCGGCCCGAGAACCTGTTTATAGTTGCGAAGCTGAGTAGTCATGCCGACAACCATGCCGTACCAATTTTTGTTTTCGATGACGGGCACGATGGTCATAATCGGTAGTTTGCCGCCAGTGAATGCGTTAGCATAGGCGGAGTTCACGGCACTTGCGGCCATTTGTCCATGATACGGTTGTTGCGAGCGAAAGACGACTCGGAAAGCGCTTGGTAGATTGAGATCAATACCCGTGAGTTCGGCGTTTTTAGGTGATGTCAGTGCATCCGACCATTTCCATGGCTTGAGTGTGCCAGATGCATTATCAATCGTAAGTATCATCGCCGCTTCGAAGTGTTCCATGACATGCACAAGAGCCAGTGCGCCGAGCGAGTTCAAGCTGTGCGCACTTGCCAGCGGTCGCACGCCGCTACTGGTGAGCGTAAAGTTTG
>SXRI01000294.1 GCA_005793615.1 Bdellovibrionales bacterium | reverse complement strand
GTGAGCGGTCGGGTGATTCTTTATGCCGATACGATGACCGAGTCGATGAAGAAGGCGATTTCGGAAACCAATCGTCGCCGTGCGATCCAGGAAAAATACAATACTGAACACGGCATTACGCCGGCGAGTATCCGCAAACGCATTCGCGAGAGTGTTTCTGATATCTACGATAAGGCCGTGCCCGCGGCACCTCTTCCCGGCCTGACAAAGGCTGAATTGAAAGCGGTGATGGCGCCTAAGGCCGAGTATTTGAAAGACCCGAAGGCGATCGGTAAAGAAATCGGGCGTTTGAGAAAGTCGATGAAGAAGGCATCGGACTCGCTTGAGTTCGAAGATGCCGCTAAGCTTCGCGATGATATTAAACGGCTCGAGCTCGTGCAGCTCAGTCTCTTTGAAAGTGCGGTCGAAAGTGCCGTCGACGACGGGACCGGTGGCGATGAGTAGCGACATGGATGGTGCCGACGATGACGACAGCAAGAACGACGGCAAGCCGCTTGGTCGTTATACGCAAACAGAGCTTCTGAAAGAGCGGGTAAGAGAGTTTCCGCAAACTCCTGGCGTGTACTTGATGAAGAACACCCAAGAGAAGATCATCTATGTCGGTAAAGCTAAGAACCTGCGCGCGCGCGTACGTAGCTATTTGACCGATGGCAAGGATCACACGGCGAAAACCCGCCTTTTGGTTCGCAACATTCTGAAGATCGACTATATTTTAACGGGCACTGAGGTCGAGGCGTTTTTACTCGAAGCTTCACTGATCAAGAAGCATCGACCGCGCTACAATATTCGTCTTAAAGACGATAAGGCTTATCCGTATATTCGCGTGAGTATGGCGGATAAATTTCCGCGCCTTTATCTCGCGCGCAAGGTGAAGAAAGACGGGGCCCTTTATTTCGGTCCCTACACCAGTGGCGCTGCTGTTTGGGGAACAATCCGTTTTATCAATCGGACGTTTTTGATTCGAGATTGTAAGGATGCGTTTTTTTCCTCGCGCAAACGACCGTGCATGACTCATCAGATCGGTCGCTGTACGGCGCCTTGTGTGGGATATGTGAGCGTTGAAGATTACCAGTACGACATCAAAGCGGCGGTGACCTTTTTGCGCGGACGCGATAAGGCTGTGGTTCGTGAACTTACAAAAAAGATGAAGCTTGCCGCAGCCGAAGAACGCTTTGAGAATGCGGCAAAATTGCGCGATTCGATCGAAGCGCTCAAGAAGATTCTAGAGCGTCAAGCCGTGGTCAATGATACCAGCGAAATTGATCAGGACGTAATCGGCTACCATGGTTCCGAGGCGGGAACTCTGATTTACTCGATGCACATTCGTTCCGGTCGAGTGATCGGTGACCGTACGCACTTCCTATCGCTTCTTGATCCCAGTGCGCCGGAAGAGGACGTGCGTGAATGGTTGGTATCGTTTATCAACCAGTACTACGAAGATAACTTTATTCCCGATGAATTGTTGCTGCCGGTGGATCTCGGTAACGATTTGATGCGCCTATTAGAGGCGGTTCTCAAGGAGCGAAGCGGCCACGAGGTGCGGGTGCGTTTTCCGACGGATGCTTCCGGCCACCAGCTTCTCGATATGGCCAATAACAATGCCAAGAGCCATTTCGCGGAGTATGTTAATAAATCTGAAGCCAAAAAACGTGGTCTTGAAGAGATTCAAGAGCGTCTTAAGTTGCCGGCGTTACCGACACGGATCGAGTGTTACGACATTTCCACCTTTCAAGGTGAGGAGACCGTAGCAAGCCAAGTGGTTTTCGAAGATGGCACTCCTAACAAAGATCAGTATCGGCGGTATCGTATTCGCACGGTTGAAGGTACGAACGATTTTGCCTCGATGCGTGAGGTGCTTCTCCGGCGATTCCAACATCGCGAGTACGAAGATCCGCAGCTGGTCGTTGTCGACGGCGGTAAAGGCCAGTTGGGAATAGCCGTTGAGGTCTTAAAGGAGCTCGGGCGCAGTGATATTCCGGTGGTGGGCTTGGCAAAGTCGAGAGCGCAAGGGGAGTTCAGTGACAGTGAGATCTCGGCTACTGAAGAGCGGTTCTTTCTGCCGGGGCGCTCGAATCCAGTGACTTTTAAACCGGGCTCAGAAGCTTTTCAGATTCTGGTCGGCATTCGTGATGAAGCGCATCGTTTTGCCATCACTTATCATCGCAAACTGCGCGAGGCGACCTCGCTGGAAAGTGAGCTCGATTTCGTGGTTGGGCTCGGCGAGAAACGTAAACGTCAACTGCTAAGCAAGTACAATGGTATTGAAGAGATTCGTGCGGCGAGTGTCGAAGAGTTGGCGAAAGTACCGGGGTTCAATCGCGTGCTCGCCGAGCGAGTTTTGCTGCAACTAAACGAAGACTCGCAGCTTTCCGGCGAAGAGGGCGCGCAACCTGAAGATGAGAACCAGGCGGTCGACGATTGAAAGTCGACTGACAGTCGATTGAAAACTGTCGGTTAATAAAAAATCGAAAGCCCTGCCATCGGAACCGGCGTTGTCTCTTGATGCTGTCCCTGATCATCTACGAAATTGAGCGTTGGTAGAACCGAGATACGCGAGGCATTTTTTTTGCCAGGATTTTGGTTATAGATCTCGATGCTCTCAATGAGATGACTATCAGCATAGTAGGTCCCAACCATCGCCACGCCAATAAGACCGGCGCCTATCAACAACCCCGTGCCTTTTGAACCAGAGTCCGTGAGAAAAAGTTTCCCTCGCGTTTAACGGGGCGTCCCGGCTTAAATGGCTCGGTCGCGCAGCCGGTAAGCAAGGAAAGAAAAAGAACGCAAATCACTGAGAATTGAATACCTGATTTATGCATGCCCGGAAAACTACAACACGAGTCGTTCATGCTCAACATAATCGGGTCATTAAGTCCCGAGGCGCCAAAATAGTCCTTGCGTTGCCGAATATGATTTGCGAGTCATGCCGTGGCAGATGTTTGGTAAACGATCAAAGGGGGATAGGCTTATGGTTTCAAAAGGTATCATTTTATTTCTTGGGCTCATCGCTTCTGGCAGAGCAGCCGCTGCTTCCTTGGAGTTTTATGTGAGATGTGGCCTTGCCGAGCCTGTTGTCAAAGTCGAGCTTTCCCGTGATCCGCGCGAGGTGGTCGAATGCCGTCGAAAAAGACTCGCAAGTGGCGGTGAGTGGGCCTATTTATATTTTGCCACTCCGATTGAGATGAAGGTTGGCACACAGACCTATAAACTTGAGGGCGAATGGGCGTCGGCGGAAGCGAGTTGTGAGAAGACTCTGCAGACCTTTCGAGGTACATCAAGTTTCATGAGGGTTGAAGAGCCTGTTACTGGCGGCGCTGTGTCGGTTCTGTGGCGTCGAGATGAGCCGCGAAATTCCATTGCGATCAGACTCACAAGCAGTGCTCTTGGCAATACAGCGATCGCGTGTACCGGACGGATGTAGTCGGCCGGGCCCGCTGTTTAAGATTTAGTCATTTTATTCAATTATTGTTTAGCACTTTAGTAAGCAAAGCACCTGGCCGATAGCTTGATTGGAGAAGGGACTGTCTCTATTAGGGGGCGTTTGTGCCGGGTACAGAGAAGCGTCGCTTTAAGCGGCGGAGGATACTAGTTCAGGTCGGAATCGTTTACCGCGGCGACTACTTTTATGAAACGGCCTGCGAGATTAGCGAAGGCGGGATGCTACTACGGGTGACCAACGAATATGGCGTGGGCGATATGATCGAGGTTTGTTTCGTGGCTGATTCCGGTGATCTCATTGAAGAACGTGTCGAGGTCGTCTACCGTTTAAAGGGACCGGACAGGTCAGAATACATCGGCGTCCGCTTCACCGATATTTCTCCCGACAACAAAAAAATGATTCATAATCTTGTGGAACGCTGACGCTCGCAGAGCTCAGCCGCTCCCAGGATCCGTATGATCGTGGTCTCTAGGAGTTCGCGATTTAATGGTTTTGTCAGATGGCAGGAAAATCCTGCACTCAAGGTTTGCACGGCATCGGCTTCGCCGGCGAATCCTGAGAGAGCGATTGCTGGCCGCGGAGTTCGGCCATTGGTTTGCTCCCATTCCCGAAATTTGCGCATGAGCATGTAGCCATCCATTTCCGGCATGCCGATGTCGGAAATCATCAGGTCGAATTCTTGAGACATCGCCTCGCGCAGCCCCTCAGCCGGTGAAGAGGCCGCGTGGACCAAGGCCCCGCGGGTTTCAAGTAGCACCTTAAGAAGTATCAAGGCGTCTTCCGAGTCGTCGATGACCAGCATGCGGATACCGTTTAAATCGCGATTCACAACGGGTGCCGGAATCTCAACGGCACCTGGAGATCCATCAGGCGAAGGGATTGCGGCAGGAACGAACGGCAGTCGCACCTTGAAGCAAGTGCCAAGAGACCGACCGGCGCTTTCAACGCTCACGGTTCCACCGTGTAGTTCGACGATTTGTCGTACAATTGAAAGTCCGAGGCCCATGCCCTGGTGCTTGCGATTCAGACCAGAGTCCTCTTGCCAAAAACGATCAAAAACAAAGGAAAGGTTTTCGGGTGCGATGCCGATGCCGGAATCTTGTACGGCAATTTCCAGAGCATCGTGTATTTGAGTGGTACGGAGGGTGATCGTGCCTCCTGCGGGCGTGAACTTGACTGCGTTGGCGAGTAGATTCCAGATGACCTGCTGAAGGCGATCTTTGTCTCCGAAATATCGAGTGATAGATTGTTGGCAAGACAATTTGATTTCTATGCCTTTAGCATTGGCTGCGAACTGCACCGACCGGACCGCGCTATCGAGACTATCGATCAAGGAAAATAAACTCATTTCCATTCGCATTTTGCCAGTCATGATGCGGGAAAGTTCCAAGATGTCCAAAACGAGCTTGGCCTCTGATTTGGCGTTGCGCTCAATCGCCGTAAGAGCTTGATCAAACTCGGTGGAGTTACGATCCATCTCGCGGATCATTTCGAGATAACCGAGAATCACATTCAGGGGATTGCGCAGTTCATGAGATAGGTTGGCTAGGAAGTCATCTTTTTTACGGTGCGCGAGGTGCAGCTCAAGGACCTTGTTCTTGAGTTGCGCTTCGAGCTG
>SXRI01000293.1 GCA_005793615.1 Bdellovibrionales bacterium | reverse complement strand
GGTAACATTATTTACCGGTAAACGCGAACCCCAATGATATTGATGACACTATATCCATCCCGGTCTTTAGGTGTTTGCAAGATCGGGGCGAGTTAGGAATAGATTAGGTTGGTGACGGAAAGCGGCCGCTGTCCAGAATTCACACGTATGGCAAATACATGATCGTTTTCAGATAGGCCGGGGCAGGGCAACGAGGAGAAGCTAAAGCGTAAATCCCTAATTGTTGTGACGGGGATGCGGGGAGCGTTTGGGTCCTTTGTTGCGCGATGCTTCGGTACGCGCCATGCTCTTTGGCGAACGCTTGCGTTCTTCCGGACTGCGTTCGCGCTCGAAGATCTTGGCAATGCCTGCCTCGGTTAGAAACACATATTCACCGCGTTTAAGGCTTGCGGGCATTCGTAGGCGACCGATCGCGGTTCGTTGCAGTTTGAGCACGTCGAAGCCGATCTTCTCGAACATCCGCCGTACCTGGCGATTCTTGCCCTCGGAGATCATGATCTTGATCCAATCGTACTTGTCTGAGTCACCGCGCCGTACGCGTTCGGCAAGATGAGCACTTACCCGGCCGCCGATCACGCTGACTCCGCGCTTGAGTTTCTCAAGCTGTTCACCCGAGGGGCGCCCGTTGACTTTGACCATGTAGGTTTTAAAGATCTCTTCACTTGGATGATTCACCTTTTGTGCGAACTCACCGTCGTTGGTGAGAATAATCATGCCTTCTGTATCCCAGTCGAGACGACCCACTGGAAAAACCCGCACTGGCAAGCGCTCGAAAAAATCGGCAATGGTGGGTCGACCCGCAGGATCTTCCATCGTCGTCACAACGTTTTTTGGTTTATGAAAGAGAATATAAACCTTATGCATCGACGGCTTAACGGGCTTACCTTTGACGGTGATACGATCAAGAGAGGGTGTGACACGGGTGCCGAGCTCGAATACCTTTTTACCGTTCACGATGACGGAGCCCTCGGCGATCAGCTCATCTGCCTTGCGTCGGCTCGAAACGCCGCATTCTGCCAGGTATTTGTTCAAGCGAACAGGCTGGTCGTTTATACCGGGAGATTTTGAATTGGATGCTGATTTTGGGGCCATGGCTCGTCTTCCGCGTCCTGAGACGCATTTGGAGTGTCGGAGATTAAATAGGTACCCTCGGGAGCAAGGTCAACACTTTGCTGGAATTCCCGCTCAGATTGGTCGGCGACTCTTGTTCCTGCGCTTGATGGAGGCAGATTCTCCTGAGAAGCCATCAATTCGAGTGCTAAAGTTTTTTCAAGGTTGATGATCAACAGGCGAACCAGTTTGTCATCAGGGAAGATATGTTCCAGTGCCATTCTGCCGCGCTCGAGCGCCGCCTCAGCGAACTTGACAGCATCTGGATGCCGATTGTTCATCAGCTCGAGACCCTTCTCGAGTAGGTTGGTGAGTTCGATATACATCGGATCAGACTTGCGATTCACAAAGAACTGCTCAAGACGTTTCAAGGGATAAAAGAGCATAGGGTACTTGTGCAAACTTCCACCATCGAACACCGCGAAGCGCTGAAAAGTGTAACCGCGCACCATAGTGCCGACGATGCCTTCGGCAGTTGAGCGAAAACGCGCTGAAGTGTGTGGACTGATCTCCACCGTATGCACCATTGATGGGTGAAGTCCTAGTTCGGAAGTGTAATAAACAGTAAATTCCGAGGTCAGAGGTACAAGCTCACCCTCACGAACCAGGGCTACCTTTGGATAGACGGTGACGCGAAGAGCGCGATCGCCCTGGAGTACGATGGTGACCACGCGCTCAGTGCCTTCTCGCAGAACCCGGTATTGGTCAAAGGGAGCAACACTCTTGCGCAGCTGGTTTTCAACGATGAGTTCAAGCGAGCGCAAATTCTCAAGTGCCACCACTTGAGTGTCCTCAGCGCGCATCACATAATCGAGCGGCAGCTGTATGCGCTGAGTGTCTTGGAAGTGTTGCAAAATGGCGCTGATCTCGCCAAAATGATGTTCTTTGTTGGACTGCCAATGTGAAAAGGCAAAGGCTCGAAAATAAAAGCGATTTAATAGGTCAGAGTTAACGGGTTCGGCTGCCTCGCAGAGGTTCTTGAGAAAGTGATAGAAGCACAGCCGAGCGGCGTCCTTATCGGGCTCAAGAGCAAGAATATGTTGTGCAAGTGCTGTTACATGCGCCACGGCGTTAATCCTAACATTGCGATTCCTGACTCCGTCCAGAAAATTCCGCGCGGACCTATTTTAATGAAGCAATATCACGAAGTAATGTTAGGATCACCGCAAGCTGTATAAGCACTGGAGCGATACGAATGAATATGCATCGTGAAATCAACCCTCAGTTGTTTGGTACGCAGTCAGCAGTCGAGAAAATTGGCCAGCCAGTCGATGCATCCAAGCCGGCGGCCGGTATCATGGGGCGTCCCGGGCCAGGGGCTGATTCACGACCCGCCATTCCTTATGGACCTAATGAAATGAAAGCCCTCGATCACCAAGTTGCAACTTTACGGACGGCGCTTGTGCAGTCTGACAAACGAGCCGAGGCTTTGGCACTCAAACTTGAGGAGCTGGGCCGTATGGTGCATGGTCGGCTCGACCGCTTTTCGCAAGCGATTGTTCGCATAGAGGATATTCAGTCGCAGAGTCATCAGGATGTGACCGGAAGGTTTGCGCAAATCGTTGCTAAAGTGAATGAGCGCAAGGTGAGCGACAACAAGGTGCAAGAACTCATTGATCGCCACAATACCATAATACGGAATTTTGAAAACCGCCTGCATAGCTTGCAGAGACTGGTTTCTGAACAAGAACTCGCGCTCCACAATTCGCAAGCGGCACTTGAAGAAACTCGCGCCGAACTTGCCAAGGCTCGGCGTTAAGTCCAGATGATCAGAGACTTCTCATTCGCTTGAGAAAATCATCGGCGTGGATAAAGCCCAGGCCCGTGAGATCATGGCGACGTTCGCCGCTGCGATCATAGAAGATATACGTGGGGAAGCCCTGGACCTTGAATTCCTTGAGCAATTCGCTGAGTTCGGGGCTGTCTTGGGTGCCGTCAATTTGCAGCAGCGCAAATTCCTTACTCGCTTCGACAATGCGAGAATCGGGAAAGGTTCTTTCTTCCATTTCCTGGCAGGCACCGCACCATTCTGCCGTGAAGTCGATGAGCACCGGGCGCTTCTTTTCCCGCGCGAGATCGAGTTCCGCTTTGGTGTAGGGCTTCCAAGCAAGGGCCGAGTGTTTTGGGCCTTGGGTGCTCTCGCGACCCAGCATGCGAATTCCGTAACGTTCGCCGATTCCCATCAAAGTGATGACTACGCCCGCGAGCAAAGCTGAAACCAAAACCATCTGACGTAGGTAGACGCGCAAGCTGGGGGTCTGCGCCTTATTGAAAACGCCAAAGAAACCGGCTAATCCCGCGAGAGCGCTTCCCAACAAGAAATGGAAAAGCCACGAAGGATAAAGAGGTCGAATGTAGTAAAAGGCCATGGCAAACATCACCAGGCCAAAGAAGAATTTAATGACCTCCATCCAAGGGCCGGCTTTCGGCAAACGGGTCAATGCCGAGCTCGACATACCGAGAACGATGAACGGAATTCCCATACCGATGGCAAAGGTAAAGAGCAGAAAAAAGCCGAGAAGTTGATTCTGCGTCTGCGCGATAAAGGCAAGAATACTCACCAACACAGGGCCGATACATGGGCTGGCCACTATCCCAGCCAAAAGTCCGGTCGCAAACGCGCCACTATAACCATTTGTGGTACGTGCTGCACCCAAGCGATTACGGATGAATGCCGGCGCCTGAACCTCGAAGAGGCCGAACATGCTCAGTCCCATGGCGAAGAAAACTAAAGCAATGCCGGTGACGACCCAAATATTGCTCAAGGCTGAACCAAAAAAACCACCGGTCGAAGCCGCGAGCAAACCGAGAATCGCGTAGGTAAAGGCAATACCGAGAACATAGACCAGCGCCAGGGAAAAATTCTTCCAGTGTGACTGTCCGTGGGCGCGAGCGCCGAGAACCGCAAGTGTGATCGGGATCATCGGATAAATACATGGAGTCAAGCAGGTCAGAAAGCCAACTCCGAAGACAAGAAGGAAGGCAGAAAAAAGACTCTCTTTAAGCGCGGTTTCGAGTTGGTTGCCACTCTCGCCATCGAGTTTGGCGGAGGTCTTTGTTGAACCCTCAAACTTCACTGGAAGGTCAATCTCGGCGGCGACGATCAGCGGTGCTTGCAAAAAGAGATTTTTGGGAAAGAGACAATGCTCTGCCGTACAAGCCTGATAGACGAGTTTAAAGCTGACATCCTGCTGTCCGCCTTTAAATCCAGTCGGGACCTCAAGAACCGCGCGCATCGTGGAACGGCCCTCAATCCCAGTCTTCTCAGACTTTGAGGCCGGATCGTGAAACTTGACCAGTGGAGCAACTTTATGCGCGCCAAGCTTGAGGTCATCGGGTTTCTCAATTGTCAGCTTCAGACGATCCAGATAGGCGTGGTAGCGTTCCGCGAGTTCAAGATCGATGATCACTTCGACCGTGCCTCCGGCCTCAATGATCGAAGGTTGAAAGCGCACCTTGCCGCTGAGTGGATCCTTGAGATCGACTTCAGCAGCGTTCTGAGAATTTTCACCAAAAGCAAAGACACTCGAACTTGCTGCTGTTAAAGCAAATACGAGTACCGTTAAAAACAGAACTCTTGTGCTGATGCTGAGGAATATCGATCTATACATGAGTTGCTCTCTTCAACACAGTTTAGCAGTTTTCGTCAATACTTACATGGATTAAACGATTTTTTGCGCGGCCCTTCGTACCGTATTCGCGATAGCGTCGAGCAGGCGTTCGAATTCCGAGGTCGCGGCAATGCGTGCTGTGCGACTTAAATGGGGAAAGAAGCCAAGTTCACCGAAATGATCGAGGGCAAAAGGACCTTCGGTAAGGCCAAATCTTTGGCTCGCGGAACTGATAAAGCCGTCGCCCGGCGCATCTTCAGGATTGAGCCTTGATCCTAGAACCAGTAATGGCCAGGAGGTTTCCTGGCGTGCAACCTGGCAGATGAATGACACCTCGAGTGGTTTCGGGGAGATATTGCCATTTTGAGTGAGAACCTGGTTGAACTCTGAAACGGCGGCGGGTGTGAAGGCGCGAAAGATCGCGAGTTTTCGCTCGGTATCATATCCACAGGCAGCGAAAATTTTCTGCAACCGCGGATATCGTTGATTGAAAGCGAGACCGAATTCCGCGGCAATGGCGCCGCGATGAGGGGTACCAATGGTCATAACGCTGGCAATGCGATTTTGGAGATTGGGATGATGTGCGAGGGCCCGCGCTACCAAGCCGCCAGTAGACTGGCCGAGAAGATGAAACTGATTTGCGAGTTTGCGTTCCTTGATCTGCTCAGCGAGTTGCAGTGCTTGTTCACTGGGCGTTGCGGTCGGCGAGCCCGATAGGCTAACAAGCTCAATACCGCGCTTTGCAAGTGCTCGCTCCAAGCGAGCATGCATCGGTCCAAACTTCAGTGGACCGATGTGAATATCATGATCACCATAGGTATTAAGGCCGTGGATGAAGACTAACTCTGCCATCTCTTCATCATGCCGCTCGACTTTGGTTCCGTCCAGTTAGGACCAAGGTCATCGGTACCTTTACGACCGAAGTCGAGAATTGTGTTCGCCTGAAGGCATGCACTCAACGAAATCGCTAAGAGCTCCGATGAGTTACTCGAGGTATAACCATGGGTGCAGTAGGTGCGATTACAGTTTTGGTATGTGTGTTTGGCGCATATATGGCGCACGGCGGACATCTTTTAGTCGTCTGGCAGCCGGCGGAGATGGTCATTATCTTCGGTGCGGCTCTAGGTGGCATGATCATCGCCAATCCCTTATCGATCGTCAAAATGGCTTTCGCAAAGGCGCTTCATGGCTGGTTCGGAAAAGGGCCAGGGAAGACGGAGTACCTAGAACTTCTGCAGATGATGTTTCAGATTTTTCAGATCTTTCGTAAGGACGGTCCGCAGGCGGTTGAAAAACATATCGAGGAACCGGAAAAAAGCGACATCTTTAAAAACTATCAGACCTTTCTTAAGAACCATCATGCGGTGGATTTCTTCTGTGACACGATGAAGATCACCTTGTCAGCCGATCTTTCGCAGTATGATGTCGATGATCTCTTGAATGACGACATCAAAACTATTCATGAAGAAGAGCATATGGCGCAACATGCGATCAACTCGATAGCGGAAGCTCTTCCGGGTCTAGGAATCGTGGCCGCGGTCTTGGGTGTCGTTCACACCATGGGACTTCTTGATCAGGGAACGCAAGTCATCGGTCACTCGGTCGGCGCCGCCCTTGTCGGTACCTTTCTCGGGGTCTTGGCGTGTTACGGTTTCGTCGCACCTACGGCCAGCAAAATGGCGATCGATATCAATTCTGAAGGACGCTATCTCATGGTGATCAAAGCGGCGCTGGTGTCACTACAGCGTGGCGCACCGCCGCTCGTATGTGTGGAGTACGCTCGGCGTACGATTTATCCGCTCGATCGTCCTTCGTTTACGGAAGTCGACGCGGCAACCAAAAACGTGAAGAAAGCCGCTTAACCGCGGAAAGGTTAGCAAACCGTGGCTGATAAGAAAGCCCAGATCGTCATTAAAAAAATCACCGTCGTCTCAGGCGGT
>SXRI01000292.1 GCA_005793615.1 Bdellovibrionales bacterium | reverse complement strand
TGGGTTTGTCGCAACAAAATCAAATCACACAGATGGACGAGATGCTTTCTTTCTTGCTAGCAACTGGACCACCAGCTCGCTAACTACCAAGATCCCCAAAACAAATCCAAAAACAGCCGCCGATGTCCCTAAGTTCCGTACGTCGTCTAAAATTAGGCGGCCGCCCTTTTAGGCGCTATTGTCGAAATTTTCGACAGCCTTAGGCAGCACCTTTGAGGGGCGGTGATCCACCTAACAATGAGATAACACGAGGCTATTCAGCCAACCACCAGGTGCGGCCTGGATGGTCCAAGCTTTGCTCATCTTTGCTACTAGTGTGTAAAAAACTCCCGACAAAGCACGAGGCTCATCGATATGAAACTGTTTTCTGAAAAACTCTTGTTAGCCGCAGTCGCAGCAACCATCGCCTTACAGGGACCAGTCGCGGCGTTTGGACAAACAGTGCCGGAGATTGTTTTCGAAGAAGATCACTTTGCCGATGGTTCTAAAGAGGCGCGTGTACGAATGGAAGCTGGGCTAAAAGATGCCAAACAGCTTGAGCTTCCTTTGTGGCAGCGCCAGCGCTCTGCAGACGCACTTTACGAAAAACTACAACAAAACGAAGAGAGAATCGCCGCCGCCGATGAAGTGTTGACGCTGGCAAAGCAGAACCTTAACAAGGCTCGCGCTGAAGCTGGGCAGGCGAAATTGACGGAGCTCAAACAACAAGCACTCTCGCGCGCGAAGATCTTTCAACAGCAAGAAGGCGACGATGTCGCCGAACTACCCGAGGGACCAGAAACTAAGGGTCTTCTTGAGGCGGTGGAAGCCGCGCAGAGTGAGTACGATGCGGCTCGCGAGGCCCGGAACGGTTTGCGCACCGAAATGGCGTCGCGAGTACTGCGCCATGTTTCCTCTGATCCGCAGGAACTAGAGAACTTAGTAAAATCCCAGTTTGCTGATGCACCGTTTCGCTTACATCTTGAATTTGGCTATCGCTGGGGTTTTAAAAACAAAGAGAAGGCGCAAAAAGAAATCGAGAAGCGACTTCTCAAAGTGGTTAGTGATGCGCCCAATGGAAAGCATGTTTTCCTAGTTTTGGGTCAAGAAGACGGCTTTGGCGGCTTGATGTCAGAGGCTCTTCAGAAATTGCGTAACGAGGGCAAGTTGCCGGCGGCCGATACTCTATTTATAGCTCTGCAAACGAACTTCCATGCCGAGACTCCGCGGAGCCTTGATAATCTTACCCGAGGACTTGATTTCACGTTGTTGACCCCGCGATCCTGGTCGCATATCGACGATCTCGTCAAGGGTCTGGCACCACGTTCAGGAGCAATTGAGGCGTCGGTCTTTGGTGGTGGTGATGAAGTCTTGAGTGAAGTACTCAGTCTTTCTAATCTGGTCGACACCAATCCCGAAATAGCTGAAAAATTCAAGTCGATTCGCTTGATCGGCGGCTTGGAGCCTCTGGCCGCACGTGAACATGCGTACGGTTTTGAAGGCGCGGTCAAGATGCTGCAGACGTTCGCGTCTTCAGGAAGCGTGAAACATGATAAGCAAGACGGCGACCTTGAGCTACTCCGTGATCTGATTCTGGCGGAATCTCCGCGTCGTTTCTTGTCGCCGACAAAATTTCTCGCAACTGACGAAGGTCAGGAAGTGTTGAAAAAATTTCGCGCAAAGAACCGTGCGATTGTCGACGCTGTCACAGGTATGCGCGCGCGAACTGCCAGCGCCTATCGCGACCTCCAGGCTTTGGCGAAAAAATCTCCGGAAGAGAGAAATACCGTCTTGAAAGAGGCATGGAGCCGGTATCGTGCGAAAGTGAATACTTTAGCGATCGATAGCTTTAGCAAGTCTGTCGTTGCCACCCATGAACTCTACCTCAAGGTGAGCGATAAAGTCGCCAAACGCGCCCCTGGTCTCGATCAAAAGATTCAAGATCGATTTGCCGTTCTGAAGGAAAAGCTAGGCATTGCAACCGCAGAAACAGCCACAGAAACAGCCACAGAAACAGCCGCAGAAACAGCCAAGGTGGTGAAAAACACCACCGACTTCTGGGCTGAGCGCGTAAATGTGCCGGGCCTTCGGCGACAAATGTGCAAAGAACTCTTTGTTCGCAATTAACCTTGCAAAGCAGTGCGCAAGTTTTTATCGAGCGCATCCAAAAAGGGTTCGGTATTCAGGTACTGATCCGGTCTGACCTTGTCGCCGTGAACCAACATTGCAAGGTCTTTAGTCATTTGGCCCGCTTCAACTGTCGACACACAAACCTTTTCGAGCGTGTGCGCGAAATTGACCAAAGCCTGATTGCCGTCGAGTTCACCTCGGAATGCAAGACCGCGTGTCCACGCGAAAATCGAGGCAATGGGGTTGGTCGAAGTTGGTTTACCCTGTTGATGCATACGGTAGTGCCGTGTGACCGTACCGTGCGCAGCTTCGGCTTCCATTGTTTTTCCATCGGGAGTCACCAAAACAGAAGTCATTAGGCCAAGAGAACCGAAGCCCTGTGCGACGGTATCGGACTGCACATCACCGTCGTAGTTTTTGCACGCCCACACAAAAGCGCCTTCCCACTTCAGAGCTGAGGCTACCATGTCATCGATCAGACGATGTTCGTAAGTAATTTTCGCGGCCTCGAACTTCGTTTTGAAATCCTTCTCGTAGATTTCTTGGAAGATATCTTTAAAACGACCGTCGTATTTTTTCAAAATCGTATTCTTCGAAGAGAAATAAAGCGGCCAGCTTTTTTGCAAAGCCATATTGAAACACGAACGCGCGAAGCCGCGGATAGACTCGTCGGTGTTGTACATGGCCATCGCAACACCATCGCCCTTGAAGTCATAGACGTGGTGGGTTTGTTTTTCGACGTTCTCACCCTCGAAGGTGATGGTGAGTTTTCCCTTACCCTTGGTCACGAAGTCGGTGGCCTTATACTGATCGCCGAACGCGTGACGACCGATGCAGATCGGTTTGTTCCAACCAGGAACGAGGCGGGGAACATTCTTGCAGATAATCGGTTCACGGAAAACCGTGCCGTCGAGAATATTGCGGATCGTCCCGTTGGGCGACTTCCACATCTGTTTGAGATTGAATTCTTTTACGCGTGCTTCATCGGGAGTGATGGTCGCGCATTTGACACCGACGCCGTATTTTTTGATCGCTTCAGCCGAGGCGACAGTGACTTCGTCGTTGGTTTTATCGCGATATTCCATGCCGAGATCAAAGTACTTCAGGTCGATTTCGAGATAAGGTTTGATGAGTTTTTCGCGGATGAAACTCCAAATGATACGAGTCATCTCGTCGCCATCGAGCTCAACAACCGGATTCTGTACCTTGATTTTCTCGAAAGATTTCGCCATGCATATTCCTTTCAAACGACGCGACAAAATTGGCTAAATTTCATAATTCGCCATTGTGCGCCAAAGTTCAAGGCCGTGTGCAGTGGGTTAGCTAAAGACAGACCTTCGTTAGAGCAGGGGAAGTCGGGCAGCGCCGATTGCTCCTGCCTGATTACCCAGACGTGAAATGCGAATCGGGGCTACAAATAGCGGATTTTTTCTCTGAATCCAATCTTGATATAGAGAAATTGTGCGTTTCATAAATAGGTCCTTGGTCGCGAGCATACCACCAGCGACGACGAACTTCTCTGGATGAAAGCCAAGCGACAAACTGTAAAGAAGGGCGGCCAAAGCTTCTGCGGCCTCGTCAAAGAGTTTCTGGGCGCGCTTGTCGCCGGCACGAGCCGCTTCCGCAAGGGCGTGCGCCGAAGTAAAGCCTAAACCTTGGGCTTGCGCCCTGCGAACCAAACCCGTGCCACTGGCAATGCCCTCGACTTCGCGAGAGTTGCACGATTCAGGATCTGCCGCCAGCCCAGGGGCAGCCACAAGAAGATGCCCCCACTCCGAGCCCATTCCCGCGGATTGAGCCGGTCGACCATTGAGAATGACTCCGGTGCCGATGCCGGTGCCAACAGTGATCATCGCGTAGGTATTACAGTCCTTCGCTTGCCCCACCCAGCCTTCACCAAGGGCGGCGGCAATGGCGTCGTTTTGAAAACTCACCGGTTTTTTCAAACCACGTTTCAACAATGCGGTCGTTAAGAGGCTCACGAGCGCAACGTGCTTCCAACCCTTGAAATTGGCAGGATAGTGAAGCGTACCCTCTTCAATATTCATCGGGCCTGCAGAGGCCAAGCCGATTCCGATGAGGCGTGATTGAGGAGTGTCGCCAAGGACTTCAAGTGCTGCATCCGCCATGGCTGCGACCACGTAGCCGATATGGCGTTTGACTGCCGCTGGGGTCGAAGCGGTGAGGGCTCTTGGGTCTTGCTCGGCAAGATCCACCGGCACGGTAGGACGAACAACAATGCGTAGAACTTTACCGTGAGAATCAACAAGTGCCGCCGCCAGCTTCGTTCCGCCGAGGTCAAGGCCAATGGTGACGCCGCTCTTTTGTTTCCACTTTTGTTTGAGAGGTTGCGCTTTTGTCTTCGCCATAAAACAACGGCCCCGCAGTCGTGTATAAATGTGTAAATAAGCGGAAATGTTGCGAATGTTGCAGTTAATTTTTGAATAGTCTGCAATGGCCCTTGCTGAGAAGCAAGGAGATCGGCTACAAGGACCCCTATAAACCAAGTGTGAAAACTCCAATGACTAACGAACTTCTTCTCAAGGCTCTACGGGAAAACCCGTTTGTGTTGGCGCCAATGGCCGGCATTACCGATTCGTGTTTCCGCACTTTCATGCGTGAACTCGGGTGCGGGGTTGTCATTAGTGAGTTGGTTTCAGCTCACGGGATTGAACACAAGAGCCATCGCACCCTGCAACTCATGGCTTTCGAACCGGTTCAGCGGCCCGTGGGTCTACAGCTCTTTGGCGATACCCCCGAGGTATTGGCTTCGGCGGCAAAAGTGGTTGAGGCATCGGGGGCTGATTTTGTGGATCTTAACTTCGGCTGCCCGGTGCCTAAGGTCGTTAAGAAGGGTGGCGGCAGTGCGATGCTCAAGGATCTTCCGCAAGTGGAGCGAGTTTTTCGCGCGGTCAGGTCGGCCACGGACTTGCCGGTGACGGTGAAGATCCGTACCGGCTGGGATGAGCCTTCGCGCAATGCCATCGAGGTCGCGAACATCGCCTATAACGAAGGTCTAACGTGGGTGGCAATTCATGGCCGCACCCGTGCCGCCGGCTATTCAGGGGCCGCTGATTGGAACTACATCTCTGAGGTGAAGGCGAAGTCGAAGATTCCGATCATTGGCAACGGTGATATCCACTCTGGCGCAGCCGCCGTTCAGCGTTTACGCGAATCGGGTTGTGAAGGTGTGATGATCGGCCGGGGGTGCCTAAAGAACCCATGGATCTTCAAAGAGGCACTCGAGCTCTACAGCGGCGCTCCCCAGGAGCAAAATAATGGCGTCCGGGACTTCATTCAGCTCTTTCTACGGCTTCGCCAGGCGTTTGAGGGCCTTGTTGACGAAAAGATAACCTTGTTACAGATCAAGAAGTTTGCTTCGTGGTACTCTTCCGGGTATCCTGGGGCTTCGCAATTCCGCAAAAGCATCTTTCAGACTCGTTCTTTGGAAGAAGCAATGAACATGACGCTGGCGTTCTTCAGTGAACTGTGCGACGGACTACAGCCAGTGGCGCAAGCGGATACCAGCCAAGAAGCATTTTTAATGGGCGGACATGGATAATATTACACCTGATAAAATTCGAAATATCGCAATCATCGCACACGTCGACCACGGCAAAACCACGTTGGTTGACCACTTGCTCCGTCAGAGCGGTATGTTCCGTCAGAACGAGCACGTCGCCGAACGGGTCATGGATTCCATGGACCTCGAAAAAGAGCGCGGGATCACGATCGCGGCGAAGAACGCGTCGTTCATGCACGAAGGTCATCGCATCAACATCGTCGACACTCCCGGGCACGCGGATTTTGGTGGTGAGGTTGAGCGCGCGTTGACCATGGTCGACGGCGTGTTCTTGCTCGTTGATGCCTCTGAAGGCCCACTTCCGCAGACGCGATTCGTTTTGAAGAAGGCGCTTGAGCTCGAGCTAAAGGTCATCGTTTGTATCAACAAGATTGACCGCCCGGACGCGCGCGTAACCGAAGTCTTGAACGAAGTCTTCGATCTTTTCATCGATTTGGATGCGACCGAAGAACAAGCGGATTTTCCGGTCGTGTACGCGGTTGCACGTGAAGGTTATGCGACTCTCGATCCGAACGTAAAGACTGAAGACTTGTCGATACTTTACGATTGGATCATCAATAAGTTCCCGGCGCCGAAGTTCGATATTTCGGCACCGCTACAGATGATGGTCGCCAACATCGATTATAACGATTACGTCGGCCGTCTCGGTATCGGCCGGGTTCGTAACGGCGTCATTCACCAGGGCGACGAGGTCATGGTGTTTTATGAAGGCGATCGCACCAAGAAAACCAAGGTGTCGGCACTTTTCCGTTATGAAGGCCTGAAGCAGGTTCCGACGACGGAAGTTCCTGCCGGCGACATTGCTATTCTCGCGGGATTTGAGGAAATCAACATTGGCGATAGTATCGTCTCGCCAGCCAAGCCGACGCCGCTGCCGCGCCTGAAGGTTGAAGAGCCGACCGTCGCGATCACTTTGTCGGTTAATGATGGACCGTTTGCCGGTCTCGAAGGCAAGCAGGTCACTTCGCGAAAGATCCTCGAACGCCTTGAGCGCGAGCTTCTGTATAACGTCGCTATCCGCATGGAGCCGACAAACTCGCCCGAGACCTTCAAGGTTTTCGGCCGAGGGGAACTGCAGCTTGGTGTTTTGGTTGAAACCATGCGTCGCGAGGGCTTTGAGCTGGTTGTTGGTAAGCCGACGGTCGTCTTCAGAACTGAAGATGGCGTTAAAAAAGAACCGATGGAGAATGTCGTTGTTGACGTCGCCGAGGCCTATACCGGCGTGGTGACCGAGAAGCTCGGCCGTCGCAAAGGCATTATGACCGGAATGTCGAACAAAGGCTCGGGACGCGTTCGTCTAGAGTTCTATATTCCTGCACGCGGTTTGATCGGCTATCGTTCAGAATTTTTGACCGACACTCGTGGCACAGGACTTTTGAACACTCATTTCGCCGGCTACGACACCTTCAAGGGTGAGATGACTCATCGGATGAATGGCGCGATGATCGCCGACCGCAAAGGTTTCTCGACGGCTTATGCTCTTTGGTATCTCGAAGAGCGTGGTCGCCACTTCATTTTGCCGGTTACCGAGTGCTATGAAGGTATGATTATCGGTGAGCATGCGAAAGAGAACGACCTCGTGGTCAACGTTTCGCGCGAGAAAAAACTCACCAACGTGCGTGCGTCGGGTTCGGATGAAG
The DNA here is from genome assembly GCA_005793615.1 of Bdellovibrionales bacterium. GTDB lineage: Bacteria > Bdellovibrionota > Bdellovibrionia > Bdellovibrionales > JAMPXM01 > SXRI01. The sequence goes on along the minus strand of SXRI01000292.1, from coordinate 17,298 downwards.
CGATCAAACTGACGCCGATCAAGCCGCTTACACTCGAGCAAGCTATGGAATGGATCAACGACGATGAATGCGTCGAGGTCACACCTAAGGCGATCCGTATCCGCTGCCGTGAGCTCGATCCGCATAAGCGCAAACGCGCCGCCGTTGAGAGTTAACGGGCGGGGTTTCGCCTTTTAGTCGCTTGGCACCACTAACATCATGTAGTGGTGCCGTGGTCTGCGCGGTAATGCGCAGAACCGTCACATTATCTTTGTACGCAACAAATCATCGTCAGGACGCTCTCCGCTGGTGCCGGGCTTACTGTAAAGGGCTTGTCGGTGTCGCACTTCAATTTGTTCAGCGTTCTTGCGACATCAGCTGGATCAGCATTAGCGACACAGTGGCTGCCACCAGCGGTGGTTGCGCATGTCGCTGAACATACGTACTTTCCTGCCCCCGCGTGTGCGGACGAGCTCATTGCCAAAGTAATGGCAAAAGTGACTAAAGGAAGTGCCGTGGCTTTAACCAAAGACATCATACAAGCAGACATCATATAAGTTCTCCCGAATTGATGGTTTGAATCTGGAGGCGAACCTAAACTGAGGGGGGCAAAAGCGCAACGTGCCGGCAAAACTGACACCAGCACCGGCGGTACTACTGTTGAGGATCCTCGGAGGGGTCGGGAACCTCTGGAAGTGGCGGGGCTTCGAACGCTGGTTCGTCATCTTGACGCTGTTCGTAGCTGTCAGGAGCGGCCAATTCGCCTTCTTGCCCAGGTTGATCCGTTGGTGCTGGGTGACCGAAGAAGTTCGCCAGTTGGTAAAGGCCGGCGTGGTAATCTTCTTCGGAGATTTTTTTGAAGCGATAAAGGCGTTCAATGACGATTTTCATCTGTGAACGAGCGAACGGGCTCAAGCGTTTACGGTCAAAGCTAACACTATAATGCTTAGGGTTAGGTAAGAGGAAGGCGAGAAAGGCACTCTCAGCAACCATGAGTTCCGATGGAGATTTACCGAAGTATTTGCGAGCGGCATTCTTGATGCCGAACAGTTTAGGGCCGAACTCGACAACGTTGAGATACTTTTCGAGGATCTCGTCTTTGGAAAGTAAAGACTCGATTTGCAGCGCAATCAGGGCCTCACGGGCCTTGCGCAAAAGCGATTTTTCACCGCTGAGATAGACGTTCTTTGCCAGCTGCTGCGTGATCGTCGAGCCCCCGCGCGCAAAACCCCCGCGCTCCCAGTTGCGCTCAAAACTCTCGCGCATCTCAAACCAATCAATGCCTTGATGAGTGTAAAAGGCACCGTCTTCCGAGACGATCACCGCATAGCGGGCGAAAAGCGAAACATCACGTAAGCGAACGTAGCTTTCGTCTTTAGGGCAAAGGTGAACGTGAAACATCGAAGTCGTTAGGCATGACCGCAAGTTTGTCGGGCGAGGGGTAGTAATCAAAAACAAGACCACAGCGACGACCGTCAGCCCAAGAAGGCATACTACAGCAATGAGATTTGAAATGAGAAATCGCAACACCGGGCGATCTTATTTCCCGAAGCCCTCACTTGTAAACAACTAGCAAACAAAGTAATTTCTTATAGTTTCGGAGCGAAAGTTTTTCCCGGTTTCTTTGAAGTTGGCCCGTGAAGTTTGGCCCGTGAAGTTTGTCAGGAGTCATCATGAAAACGTCTTTGGCGATGAGCTTGTTCCTGGTCGGTTTTTCCGCGTTTGCCGTCATGAACCTCACGGCATGTACCCGTTCTGCGGATAAAGGTAAAGCGTCTGAAGTGGGGGGCGAGGGCAAAGGCGTCGCGACTAAACCCGGAGCTGGAATCAAGATTGGTCTGGTTCTCGACAAAGGCGGGCGAGATGACAAATCGTTTAACACGGCGGCGTTTCGCGGGGCAACCAAAGCGGCACAGGAGCTTGGAATTGAGCTCAAAGAGGTGGAGTCACCTGATGATGCTGCCTTTGAGCCGGCGCTGAGAACATTCGCCGAGCGTGAGTATCCTTTGGTATTTGCGATTGGCTTTGCGCAAATCGATGCCGTAAAAAAAGTCGCGCCGCAATTTCCAAAAACTCACTTTGCCATCGTTGATGGCATCGTGGATATGCCCAACGTCAAGAGCTTGATGTTTGCAGAGCACGAAGGAAGTTATCTCGTTGGCTATCTCGCCGGTTTGATGACGAAGTCAAATAAGGTTGGTTTCATCGGCGGCATGGATATCGCTTTGATTCGCCGTTTTCAGACGGGTTATGAAGCTGGCGTTAAAGCAGCCAATTCCAAGGCTGAGGCAATTATCAACTATGTTGGTGTTAACAGTAGCGCTTGGGCCAACCCGTCTCGCGGAAAAGAACTGGCGCTCGCGCAATACGGTCGTGGAGTCGATGTGATCTTTCACGCAGCTGGGGCGAGCGGAATCGGTCTCTTTGATGCCGCCGCGGAAAAAAAGGCCTTTGCTATTGGCTGTGACAGTAACCAAAACGGTATTAAGCCCGGACGAGTGGCGACCAGCATGCTTAAGCGCGTTGATACCGCTGTGTTTGAAGCCATCAAGATGCAGATCGAGGGTAAGTTTCAGGGTGGCGTGCAGTACTTTGGTCTAAAAGACAAAGGCATTGATTACGCGATCGATGACAATAATGCCAAACTGATTGAGCCCTATAAAGCGAAACTCGAAGAAGTTCGTGAAAAGATCATCAAAGGCGATATCAAGGTCCCGGACTATTACGAGATGAATAAGAAATAGAGATTTTCTACTTTCTTTTAAGGTGTCGATGACGAGCCAGCCGATACTTGAAACCCGTGATCTAACCAAGAGTTTTGGCTCATTCACCGCCGTTGCGGGTGTATCTTTGGAATTTGCAACCGGGCAAATTCACGCGGTTCTTGGTGAGAACGGCGCCGGAAAATCAACTCTGATGAAACTACTTTTCGGGCTTCATCGGCCAAGTGCCGGCGAAATCTTGCTCGATGGTGAAAAGGTCAGCTGGCGTTCGTCAATGAACGCGATCGCTCGAGGCCTTGGAATGGTTCAGCAACATTTTAGCCTTGTCGATACCCTGTCGGCCATCGACAACATCATGTTGGGTGCCGAGGTTTGTCGCGGCCCTTCTTTGGTGGGAAAACTAGATCGACACGAGGCCATTGCGCGTCTTGAGAAACTGTTGCCGAGCCGTAGCCTGGCGGTACCCTGGGATGCACTTGTAGGCACTTTGACTGTTGGACAAAAACAACGGGTCGAGATCCTCAAGCTTCTTTTTCGTAAATCGCGAATATTGTTTCTCGATGAGCCGACAGCGGTTTTAACTCCCACGGAAATCGAAGAACTCTTCAGTGTTTTGCGCGAACTCAAGGCGCAGGGACGCACGATTGTCCTGATAACTCACAAGATCAACGAGGTTCTCCACATTTGTGACACCTATACAGTTCTTCGCGCCGGCAAGATGGTCACACGGGGTTCTGTCAGCACTGTTACCATCGACCACATCGTCGAGAGTATGATTGGCCGCAAGCTCCCAGATTTTTCCGTTGATCGGCATCCGACCACGTCAGACATGGTGCTAGAATGCCTCGATGTAAAAGAAGAATCTCGGGCTGGTCGGCGAGCGAGCGGCGATGACGGTACATTATCGCGTGGAAAGCTCAACGATATTTCACTGAAGGTACATGCCGGTGAGATCGTCGGGGTGGCCGGAGTCGAAGGTTCCGGGCAGAGTCATTTGGTGGAAGTTTTGTTTGGACTACGAAATGTTTCGGGTTCGGTCAAAATCCTAGGTAAGGATGTTGCGGCACTTAATTCTCGTCAGATTCGTGACCTCGGCATTGGCTTGGTACCTGAGGACCGACATCATCAAGGCCTATGGCTGGATGAATCGTGTTTTACAAATATGGTGATTGGCATCGAAGGACGTTTTCTAAGAGGTCAGATTTTTCAATTCCGTGACCTCGAAAAGACGACAGCTGAATGGGCACGCGATTTTGACGTACGCGCTTCATCACTCGATCTCCCGGTAGGTCGTTTGAGCGGAGGTAATCAGCAAAAGGTCATTTTTGCCCGCGAGGTTTCGGGTCGCAAACCAAAACTTCTGGTCTGTCATCAGCCGACCCGCGGCGTGGACCTCGGTGCCATCGATTTGATTCATCGAAAATTGATCGAGCTTCGCAATAGCAATCTCGGCGTACTGGTATTGAGCAGTGAACTGGATGAGCTTTTGAAGCTCTGCGACCGCATCTATGTTTTTTTCGAGGGGCGGGTAGTTTGCGAATTCGCTCGCGCCTCCTTTGATCGGATGCGGATAGGTGCGGCTATGACGGGAGTGGCTGATGGGCATTGATTTTAGGGCGAGAGTTGGTGCGCTAGTACCGCCCATTTTGGCTTTGTTCATCGGCCTCAGTGCATCGCTGATTATCGCTGCCGTAGTTGGCGAGAGTCCGCTTAAGGTCTTAGAAATTTTATTAAGTGGGGCTTTGGGCTCCGCGACCAAGATAGGCTACTCGTTATTTTACGCCACTCCTTTGCTGCTGACCGGACTTTCAGTCGCTTGGGCTTTTCGTGCCGGGCTTTTTAACATTGGTGCTGAAGGGCAGATGACACTTGGTGGTGTGGCGATGGCGATCGTGGGGATTTCTTTCCCTGATTTGCCATGGATTGTGGCCTTGCCGCTTGCGCTCTTCGCGGCTTTTGCGACTGGTGGCACATGGGGTGCGATTGCAGGTTGGATCAAAGCTAAGCGCGGATGCCATGAGGTTCTGACAACCATACTTTTGAATTTCATCGCCTATGGACTCGCGAGTTTTCTGATTCTCTCGGTGTTCAAGAATCCAGAGTCCCAAGTTCCTGAGACAGCGATGGTCGGGGCTGGCTACCAAATTCCCGCTCTCAGTGGCTCGCTTGGAAATTTGATTGGCGGAACTAGCCCTTTGAATTTGAGTTTGGGGTTTTCGCTGCTTATGGTGGCTGTTTATGGCTTTATCTTTAAGCGGACAAGGCTTGGATTTTATCAAAAAATCGCCGGTGGCGCACCCGAGGTCGGTCGCTTCGCTGGTGTTCGTATCGATCAGCAAACCATCTTGGCGATGTTTATCTCTGGTGGCATCGCGGGTCTTGCCGCTGTATCGCCGGTCTTAGGTTTTGCGTATAAGACACGAGAGGGTTTCACAGGCAACGTCGGTTTTGTCGGCATCGCTGTTGCCTTATTGGGCCGAAACTCCCCCTCGGGGATAGTTTTTGCGGCGCTCTTGTTCGGAGTTCTCACCAAAGGGGCATTGGATCTGGATCTTGATACCAAGTATGTGTCGCGTGATTTAGCTACGGTCATTCAGGCCTTCATTGTTTTGGCGGTCGCGAGTCAGGCCGGTCTATCATCGCTTTGGGCGTCGCTTTGGCCCTCATCGGTGTCGCGTATCGGGAGGACTGCGAAGTGATTTGGGATATGGTTGGCGATATTTTGATGAGTGCCCTTCGGTTGTCGGTGCCAATTCTCTTTGCGGCTTTTGGCGGTCTACTAAGTGAGCGCAGCGGCATCGCTAATATTGCTCTAGAGGCTAATCTGCTTTTTTCAGCTTTTGTCGGAGCTGCGGTAACGGCGTTAACTGGTGATGTTTGGGTCGGCGCCTTTGCCGGTATTGCTGCTTCGGTCGTGGTTGGATTTCTCTTTGGATCAGTCTGCATCTGGGGACGCGGTGATCAAATCGTCATCGGTACTGCGTTCAATCTTTTGGCTTTCGGTTTGATACCGGTATTTACGAAAGCACTTTTCAATGTGACTGGCTCGACACCGGCTTTGTCGACTGAGCAAACCTTTCATCAACCCCTGGTGTTCTTTGCGCTTGCAATCATGGTTATGTTTTCCCTGGAGATTCTCTTTCGTTTCACTCGTCATGGTTTGCGTGTGACGGCTGCCGGTGAAAATCCCGCAGCTTTGTTGACTCAGGGTGTGAACCATAACCTTGTGCGTCTCAGGGCGGTAACCGAGGGCGCGGTGCTCACGGGGCTTGGCGGTGTCTATCTTAGTCTCTGCCAGGGCAGTGGTTACATTCGTGAAATGTCCGCTGGTCGGGGATTCATTGCTCTAGCGGCGTTGATTTTTGGTGGGTGGCGACCACTGCCTACATTCGCCGCGTGTTTCTTTTTCGCTATTGCGGACGCGATTCAAATGCAGTTGCAAGGGCAAAAGATCGCGGAGGTCACTGTGCCCAATCAGTTCATTCAGATACTTCCCTATGTGGCGACCTTGTTTGTTTTGATTTTCTACGCCACCCGAATGCGGGCGCCCGCCGCGATCAATCGCGACTTCTAGGCGCGACTTTTAGGCGCGACTTCTAGACAGGATTCAATAGACCATTATCCTTCATCCACCGAACGCTCTGTCCGATGGCATAGGATGCGGGTTTAAGTTTAAGGCCAAGTTCGCGTTGTGCTTTGCTGGCATCGAACCAATGGTACAGTACCGATGTCCACGCATTCTCAGTGTTAAGGGCTCCCGTCTTACCCATGCTCTCCATAACATCGCCGATGCGACCAAGCGCGAAGATCACTGGGCGAGGCAGGCGAATGTAAGGAGGCTTGACCCCAGCTTCGTGCGCAATGATATCAAAGACATCCTTAATCAAGAGATTTTCACCACTGACAATGTAGCGCTCGCCTTTTTTACCTTTGTTCCATGCAGCGATGATCGCATCGATCACATCTTCGACCGCGACCACACTTACACCGCCAGGTGGGTAAAGCGGAAACTTTCCACGAGCGACTTTGAGCTGTGTGCGTCGACTCTCTTTCTTGGCGTCGGCCGAACCGTAAATAGTACTGGGGTTAATGATCACGGCATCAAGTCGACCGTCAGCGCAGGCCTTTTTCACGATTTTTTCGGCCTCGAACTTGGTCTCAAAATATCCAAGATTGAGGTGATGAATATTGAATTCGGATTGCTCGTTGAGAGGAACTTTGCCGTCGAAACTGGCACCAATGGCGACGACGGAACTCAAATGCACCAAACGACGGATGCCGGACTTTTCGCAGGCCTGGACGACATTCGAGGTTCCCTGAATATTCACTCGCTCCATCATCGCTCGTTGAGCTTTGCTGTATGCGACTAGTCCCGCCAGATGAAAGACGGAGTCCATGCCTCGACAAGCTTCAATGAGGCTAGCCTCATCAGTAACATCACCTGGCTTTATGTCGAGTTTCAAGTTGGTGATTTCATCGAGCGAGCTTTGCGGTCGCTTAATGATGCGAACTTCATGCCCTTCGTCCAGTAAACGCCGCACTAACCATCCGCCTAAGAAACCTGTGGCCCCGGTTACGAGAACTTTCATTTGCCCTCCTGACAAAGTGGACAGACCCGGTCGAAAAACACTATCCTAAATAAAGAGAGAATTTAGGTGACTGACCAAGGAGATGACTCGATGTCGAACACCAACAGCTTGCTCCAAAATGTGTATCTCTTCAAGGATTTGACTCCCAAGGAGCTGGAAGCGGTGAGCGCCGTAGCAAAAGTGGATTCTTTTGTCGCCGGTGACGAAGTCTTCATGCAGGGTGATGTCGCCAAATCGCTCTATATAGTTAATCACGGAACGGTAAAGGTGCAGCACTCTGGCAAAGATGATCGTGTTGACGTGGCCACCTTGGGCTCGGGTTCTCACTTCGGAGAAATGGCCTTTCTCGATAACGAAAAGAGATCGGCGAGTGTGGTGGTAGTGGAAAGAGGCGAAATCGTTCGCATTGATTTTGATGAACTGCACAAGGTGCTTAATGCCCACCCGCAGATCGCTACCAAAGTTTATCGTTCACTGGCTCATTTCTTGTGCGGCCGTCTGCGGGTGACCACAACGGATCTGACTTATGCCCGCGAAAAAAACCTGCACCACTTCTAAGGTAACTCATGATTGAGGTCAGCAAAGTTAATGGTAAACCTGTATTGGTAAACCCGGATCTGATTCGCTTCATTGAGGCCACACCTGATACGGTGCTGACCTTTACTGATGGCGAACGTCTTATGGTTCAGGACAAGCCTGACGATATCGTGCAAAAAATCATACGTTTCCGCCGCACATGTGCCCTGCCCGCAATCGTTAAGGAGTAATACGACAAATGGATAAAGTAACTATCGGTGGGCTCATACTGGGCATCGGCGGAATTCTCGTTGGTATGATGCTGGAGAGCGGCCATGTCGGCTCACTCTTGCAGTTCACTGCCGCGTTGATCGTACTTGGCGGTACCTGCGGGGCTGTTTTGGTCAGCACCACAAAGGAAGATCTGAAAATGGGTTTGTCGCTCCTGCGACTTGGCTTCAGCGACGAAAAAACGGACGATCCTGAACGCGTGATGAAAGACATGATCGAAGCAGCCCAGCTCGTGCGTAAAGAGACCATTCTTGCTCTTGAAAAACGTCTTTCCAGCTTCCGCAATCCCTACATGCAGAACGTCTTTCGTTTTGTCATCGATGGTGTAGAGCCGCAAGTGCTGCGAGAAATTTTCGAAGCACAACTGGTTCTCGAAGAGGAAAACCAGTTAGCAGGTGCGAAAATATGGACCGACGCGGGTGGCTTCGCTCCCACGATCGGGATCATCGGTGCGGTGCTGGGTCTTATTCATGTGATGTCGAATCTCACCGACACGAGTAAATTGGGTAGCGGTATCGCCGTCGCCTTCGTCGCCACAGTTTACGGTGTCGGTAGCGCCAACCTTCTCTTTTTGCCTCTAGGCAATAAGATCAAGCGGAAGATCCGCAAACGTATTGAACTAAAAACCATGATTCTAGAGGGCGCGCTGGGAATTATGACCGGCCTCAATCCCTTTATCATCGAAGAAAAGTTGCGAACCTATCTTCCAGATAACACGAGTGGCGAACTATCAAGGGTGGCTTGATGGCCTCCAAGCGTAGACCCCATGTCGAACACGAAAACCACGATCGTTGGCTTGTTTCTTATGCTGATTTTATCACTTTGCTTTTCGCATTTTTCACGGTGCTTTATGCGACCTCTCAGGCTGATCTTAAAAAACAAGAAGAATTCGAGCAGTCGTTTAAAAAACAGTTCGCCGGTTTTGTCAGTTCCGGAAATGGCGTTGGCCAAGGTCACGAGGTCGACGAGTTTAATCCGAAAAATACGGCTTTCGTAAAATTACCGATCGAGAGGTTTCCGGCGTCGGGGTCTGGTGCCCGGGAAGTCGAAGACCACGTGGAGCGACGCCTTGAGCGTGATCTTCCGGAGGCAGAACGCAAAGAGACAGTGACCGGGCTTCAACATGATGCAGTCGGCGTGAAAATTCAACTCGCGGCAAACAAACTGTTTCCGTCCGGTTCCGCGGAGCTTAAGCCTGAATCAGCACTTGCCCTAGATCGAATTGGCCAGCTTCTGAAGGACGCCAATCGAAAGCTCATCATCGAAGGTCACACCGATGATCTTCCGATTAAGAACGAGAAGTTTCCAAGTAATTGGGAATTGTCGGCGGCAAGGGCAACGAAAATCGTGCGCTACTTGGCGGCCAGACACAAGATTTCACCGGCGCAGATGGTACCGGTAGCATACGCCGACCAGAAGCCGGTCGTGCCTAATGACTCAGAATCCAATCGGGCCCGAAATCGCCGCATCGAGATCAAGATCGTAACTGGAAGCGCGGACCTATAACAGACCCGCGCCTCAGTTCGATATTTAAACGCGATTCACGTGACTTGTCTCACCGATCGAAACCGGTCAAGATCATGTGCACTCAGTTACTTTCTCTGCCTTTACGCCGAGAACTTTTTCCGAAATAGCATCGATGAACTCTTTGATTTCCGCTTCGCTACGGAGACTGTTGAGGTCTTTGTTAGCAAGCGCTTTAACAAGGGCGATATCGAGCTCCTGAAGACCTACGCTGTCTTTGAGGCTAGAGAGACGAAGGCTTGCGAGTTTACTTTCAAAAGCCTTTACGTATGCCGAACGATTGCCGAGTTCACCGAGAGCCTGGCGTGCTGCAATAGCATCGGCCTTCCTGCCAAATTTATGGTAGTCATTGAATTTATCGAGGCTCGTGCGGTCAGGCACTGTATTGCCTTTTTCGTTGGTGCGCTCGGCGCCAGGAAAACCGCGCTCAGCGGGTTTGCCACCGGCCGCGAGTGCCATTGAAGAAGCTAGTACCATAGCGGTAGTTGAGAGAATCACTTTGCGGAACATTTACTTATCCTCCGTTAAATCGGTTTTTCTAAAATCGCGTTTAAAATCGTTTTATCGTACTCGTCATTCACATTATTCAAAGTCCGTGCCTGTAACTATTTCAGTCCCTGGCCCTTCTAAGCGGGTTGGCTGAATGGGTAGTGTCTACTTTTTTGACAGGGCCGCGAGTTGTGGCACCGAGTAGATCCAACTGGTTCACAATTTCAACCTGTTGCTGCGTTTCGGTCATGAGCTTGGTGATTTGCTCTTTGAAGTGTCCGAGCATCTTTTCGCGGAAGGCAGTATCAGGTGTTTGCTTTTCCTTGATTCGAGTTGCAACCAACTCAATCAACTGATTCAAATCCTCTTCCATCTGCTTGGTGATTTTCTCAAAGTCAGTTGAAACCAGGATTTCAGGCGAGACAATTTGCAATCCCTTGATGAGCGCATAGGCGATCTCCATGAATTCACTGCGGGACTCCGCGGGAACCTGATATTTGTCGAAGGCACTGGTGTAGAGGGAATAAACTCCACGAATATAGTTACGTAATTCGACCTCTAGAGAAAGGAAGTAACCATTGGCAACCCGTTAAGCGGTAGAAGCCGCACACTTGCCGTCATTCTTGCCGCCGGGAATCTCCTTACCGTTGGCATCTGCGTACGGAATTGCATTCAAGCTCTCGAGTTCCGAGGACTTCACTTTCGCTGAATGCTTGGTCATTTCCTGTGCGAGTCGACAGCCGCCGCTGAAGCTACGGTCAAAGACCTTTGGTAGATATTTGTTTTGAATGAAACTGTCATATAGCTTCATATACTCACCCCAAACGGGGATCATCGGGATTTTGATATTTTGATTCCACCAGAGAGGAAACCCGGTGGAGTCACCAATCTGTTTGTAGATCTCAGGATCCATGTTGGCAAAAACGTAATCGGCAAGTGTCTGATACTTCTTCTGACCATCATCAAACGGGCCTGAAAATGGATTCTCTGAAGATTTGCCGGTGAGGTCCGGAAAGGGATTTCCGAGCATGTAGTTCACGTTGCTGTAAATGTCACGGCGAACGTTTTCGCAAACCGCACGAGTTTTGTTGGTCAGCTTCACCGGAATAAAATGCGTGCTCGAGCCCCATGGAGTAGTGAAGTATGATTCGTTATAAAACTGCCGAGCGAAGAGTGAGTAAGCATTCTCGAAGAACCGCGGCAGGATACCAGTCTTTACCGCTTTAGGGTCGAGCTTGGGTTCGGGGCCGCAAGCAAACCCGGCTACCACATAGTCCACGAGTTCTGGTGTCGGCAGCCAAGAGCCGTCTAAGAAATTAGAATGCTCGCGTTGAATTGGTTCAGCGTTGGGATCATCGCTCGGCAATTCGGTGCCGATGGCTTTGGCAAGAGCGATACGCGAGAGATCGGGGGCCACATTCTGTGGCTGCATCGACTTAAGTTTCTCCTCAGCGAGGTGAAGACCGAGAGTGTGCGATGCATTCATCACAGTAGAGAATTGACTGATCATTGAAATCCAGTTGTTCACTGAAGTGGAAAAGTGATTCATGACTACGGAGCGCCACTCGGTGTTAACCTTGGCATAGCGCTCTAGTAACTCAGTCGGTCGCGCGAATACTTCGCAGGTCAACTGACGCTGACTCTTTTTATGGCTCGATCTTTCCCACCAATTTTGGAACCACCACTTCTCTTTTGCCGCCTCGGGGTCGATCTTTTTTGCCGCCTCTACTTCAGCTGGTGGCACACAAGCAGAGACCGGTGCGGGTTGTTTCCAACCATTGGCCTGCATCTGACGGTAGAAATCCATCAGGTAGTTGTGCGCGGAGTAGGCGTTGGTAGCTTCAACTTCAAGGGCATTTGCGAACGGCTGTAGACCGGGATTTATCGGCCAGAAGAAGTCCGAGTGAATGTCGAGAGTCTTCGCGGCCCAGGCATTGGGATCAAAATGATTCATGCGCGCATGTTGAACGGCATCGTGAACGAACTCGTCGGTAACTTTCGCGCTTATCGCCAAAAATAACACAAAGTCGCCGACAGCAACAAAGGCCCCTGGAATTTTCGCAAAGCCCTTCATCGCCAGCTCGCCCAGTTTATTCTTGTGCACGAGCAGGCCGCCGCTGAAGCCCATGACTAGAGACGCCTTACGAATGGCGTTGATGGGTCTGGCGCCGGCATAGGCAATAGCCGTACGAGCGGCAGTCGCCATTGGGGTCGCCGCTAACATTGAGAGAATCGAAGGCAAATATTGCAGGCTCTTGCCGTTATCCATCCAGTTAGCGCGCATCTTTTGACAAGAGTCCTTCACCGGCGTTGCGCGGGAGTTATAGTAAGGACGAACACACTGCCAAAGATCCTTGTCGTTCCACATGTCCTGAAATAGGGACTGGGCAAGCATGCCGGCCGTCATACCAAGATTGACAAGTAGCCCGTGCAAGATGGCGTCTGGCACCAGCTTAAGCATTTTCATCTGCCGGAGATTCTTATAAAGATTCACCACCGGATGATTGACCATCATGAAGAAACCAAAGCCAACCGCGCCGAGCAAATTAAAGGTCTGTTTTTCCCAGTTCTCAAAAGCGGCGGGATCAGTGGTCTCTACCCAGCCGGCTTTTTGTGCGCCGATCTGTGAAAGTGCCATGAAGCCCATAGCTATCGAGAAGTTGGCATATTGAACGGAGAAGTGCTTGGCGCCTCGGTATCCCACTCCGCCCCATGCCTTCAGGTTCTCCTTGATCCTGGCAGGGGTCTCTTGCCGAAGTGTCTCTTTGCTAGCGAGTTGGGGAATGATCACCACATCGCCGACATTGGCTTGTTCAATTTTTCCGTTGGGATCAATCAGGAATTTGCCGCGAAAGGAAAGTCCGGCCTGGGCAGTCAGAGCGTTGAGTTGCTCTTTAGCTTGAGTGAGTTCGATGCGACGACTATCTTGTTCCCAGATCCTATTCATCGAGATGTCGTCGGTTGGATAGGTTTTCTTATCCCAGCTGGCGCGAGCAACTTTTAACTCGACATCGCGAGGATTGAGCTCCTCATGAATAAAGTCGTTGAGTTCTTGGGCTAGGTGATGCGCCTCGCTGCGCAGATTCTTAAGTGCCTGAGCATCGGCTGGCGGATTTTCTCTGATTCTCTTAGTTAATTCCGCAAGTTTCACAAACTGAGAACTGATTTTATAGTCGATCTCCGCTTGAGTAGGCTCAGCGGCCGGCGCTGCCGGTGCGGCCGATGCGGTTGGCGCAGCCGATGAATAAGGAGCCGGAAGTGCGAGGCCAATTATAATGAGCCAATACAAAACAGCCTTTGCGCTTTCCTGCATCACCTCACGGATCAAATTGAGAAATGTCTTTAAATGCGGATTCAATGGACTCCTCGCTTCTACTCATGTGGAGGATTAGCAAGGGGCGTTCTCAAGTGAAGTCCGTCAAAGCGAACCTATTGAATCCCATAGGTCAAAGAGATGTGCTTGCTCATGTGAATAGTGAGTGAGGCCGCCGAACGGCGTGCTCCTGTCAAAATCATAGACAGACCTGCGCTTTTTACAGCGTGTTGGTACTTCTCGTCTTAATGAGGGTCGGTCGGCGGTGCTTCTTGTGACGACTCTCGCGGAGCTGTATCCTCGAAAATCTCGATGCTGTTCAAAAATACCCGCTTAATGGGTCGGTCGGTGGGACCGGTTTGCGTGGCGGCGATCTTTTCAAGAACGCTCATGCCCTTTTCAACTTCGCCAAATACGGTGAACTTGTCATCCCATGCGGGCATCGGCGCCAGTGAAATGAAGAACTGACTTCCATTGGAATCACGTTTTTCGTTGGTCGGGTCTTTACGTTCCGGTGCCATCGCCACCATTCCCGGTTTGTTAAATCGAAGCGAAGGCGAAACCTCGTCAGGAATGTTGTAGCCGGGTCCGCCGTGTCCAGTTCCGAAGGGACAGCCGGTCTGAATCAGAAACCCCTGGATCACTCGATGAAAAACAAGATCGGTGTAGAAAGGGCGCCGCGTGGGCTTACCGGTTTTCGAGTCAAGAAACTCGCGATCGCCGCGAGCGAGATCGATGAAGTTATGAACGGTTTTAGGGGCATAGGCGGCGAATAAACGAATCTTAATGTCGCCCATCGAAGTGTGAAGTACAGCTCGTGGGTCCGATTGCACGATCTTTTTTGAAGAGTAAGTCTCAACGATAGATGGAGCAAACTTAGCGGGTTTACTTTCTTTAGGTGGTTCTGCCGCTTCAGGATTCAGTTTTCCAGGATCATCGGCGATCTTAAGAGCCGAAGGCCCAAACGCAGGCAGCTTGTCAGGCACTGACGAATTCGGGGCAGCGCCGGCCCCAGCCGCAGCCCCCGCCGTTCCTAGCATTTTTTGAATACTCTGCAAATCGGACGCGCCCTGGCCTGCGGGCATGCTCGGAGCGGTACCGGGAGCTGAGGTGGACTCCGCTGCGCCGACGGGCGGGCTCGGCATAGTCGGAGCTCCGGGTATCGTTCCGGGAGCACCAGCAGGAGGTGGAGTTTGCCCAGCAACGTGCATTCCAAAGGCGATCGCACCTAGGAATACTCCCACACCCATAAAACGTTGCAATCGTATCGCCACGATCTCCTCCGAGACTACGACTCGAGATCGTTAACGGCCCGCAAGGCTTCCGTCACCGAGTCGAATAAAGATCGAATTCGTTCATCTAACTCACCGCTCGACAAACCCAGTACCAAGGACAATCGTTTGAATTCGTCGGATCTCAAACGCATTTTGGAGCCCGAGTGACTCGTTGTCAGTTGGTAGAGCTGCTCGATCACGCGTAACGATTCGTAGCACTTACGAATATGAGGCCCCACGTTTCGCCACTGACCGTCAATGCTCTCTAAATATTGAATCATGCTTGAAGTTGATGGATCAAGAGAGAACTCCCTTCGCGACAAAAGTGCGATCTGGGTGGTGAACTCAATATCAGCTAGGCCGCCAAAGGTCAGTTTGAGGTCAACGCTACCCTCTGTCCCCGTAGAAAAAAGTTTCCCGCGAATCATGCGAAGCTCGGCTTTGCCTTCAGGACTCAGGCCCCGCTCAGAGCCGATTTTTCCAGGATGAAAGTTCAGATCGTTCAACGACCGACTTCGTAAATAGGCCTGACGTTCCCAGGCGGCGGCGGTTTCCCGCAAGTATCGCGTGAGTTCGTCTTTGGCGACAATAATCGGGCCCGAGTTTCCTGACGGTCGTAAACGCATATCGACCGAATATATCGCACCACCGCGGTGAGGCTCAGTGATGCGTGAGAGAAATCGTTTAGCGACTTTCTGCTCGTCGATGGTAGGCGAGGTCTCGGTGACAAAGACAAAGTCGAGGTCTGAACGCAAACCAAGTTCTCTGCCGCCCCATTTACCAAGTGCGATAAGACCTATATTGGGCGTCGCGAACTCGGTTCTTAGACGCCCAAGAAGAGTTTCGCAGATGGCGTCAGCATTCGCTGAAAGGTTTACTGTCATTTTATTGAGGTCGTGGTCTGCAAGAAAGTGATTGGCGGCGATCAACTCGGCGAGAAGTCGTCTCTCGGCAAGCTCCTCGAGCAGGGTACCGAAGTCCTCTGACGGAGGCGCCTGCTTGCGGTAAATGAATTCATCAATAAGTTCGGGTCGAGATGTCAGTAACGATCCGAGGTAAGGGGAAATTGAAAACAACAGAGCCAGCTCATCACGTACGCGAGTTTCACGGTTGAGAAGAGTAAAAAAGCTAGCCTTAGCTCGCACCGCACGAACAAAGTCGAGCAAAAGAGACAATCCTAGGTCACGATCAAGCTGAACTTCAGAAAGCTTGCCGATAAAACCCGAGAGGAACTCAAGGCGCTGTCGTTCATCAACTTCGCTCCGTCGAGAAAGAGCTGTCGCTGCCAGAAGCGCCGGCCAGGTCTCAGTCGCTGATTCCTGCGAGAAACCCTTGTCACGCAGCCATTGCGTTTGTTCATCAAGATCATGCGGAACCGTCTTGCTAAGTTTGACTTCACCTGTCGAAAAAAACGTACCGGTGATCTCACCGATGTCGTGGCGAACACGTGCAAGGCGTTCCTGAAACGCAAAGGGGAGCGCGAGATGACCGCGTTTTACATCCAACAAGTAGGTCTGTTGATCTTCATAACCTTGCAATCGATTTTCGAGTGTACGGAGATACCAGTAAGCGTCGTTCAATTTTTGACAGTCTTCTTGAGGCAAAAGTTGCAACGTGCGAATTTGGTTGATCGCCGCTGTCGTTGAGTGTGTTCGTAAGAGTGGGTTGCGCCCGCCATGCATGACCTGTAGAGCGTGGACAAAAAGCTCTAGTTCGCGAATGCCACCTACGCCCAGTTTGAGATGAAACGCATCGGGGCGGGACTCGAACTTTTCGGCGCGTATTTTCGAACGAAGCGACTTCAATTCATCAATTAAAGTATAGTCGAGGTGTTTGCGGTAAGTGAATTTTCCGATAAAGCCCGTGATGGAATTCACCAAGTCGGCAGGGCCATGAAGAACTCGCATTCTTACATAGGCGAGTCGCTCCCACATCTCGCCGTGGTATCCGTAATGGTACTCGAAGTCCGAGTAGCTCGGAATGGCTGCGCTTGCTTTCCCGCCGGGTCGAAGCAGGAAGTCGGTGCGCAAACAAAAGCCAAAATCGGTAGTTTCGGATAGTGTCGTTTGAAAATCGCGAAAAATTTTAAGGTCAGGTGTGATGTGATCGGGACGAATCATGATCAGATCGACGTCGGAACTCAGATTCAATTCGCCTGCGCCTAATTTTCCCAGCGCCAAAAGTCCGTAACCGGCGTTATCGCATCCTGCGATCTGCCAAGCCTCAGCGATAAGTCTGATTGTCGCTTCTGACCAAACGGAGCAAACAGATTCTGCGATCTGGAGTTGATCGGGACTGCCAAAATAGGTGGCGAGTGCTGCGCATGTCCAGAGTTCGTGGCGTCGCAAGCGCAGGCGGTCCTGAGGGGTGCTCCCAGCACGCGTGAGAAGCTTCAGATAATGTTCAATCGCAGGCCACTGCGAGGCCTCGGCGAGTTCGCTTGCCGAGTAGTCGGAAATTTCCTTAACTCGAAATTGAGACTGTTTTAGCTCACTCAAAGGCCGGAGACCAACGCGGTTTGAAATAATCATGTTGGTCAAACGTTATCCGACGCTCGACTTCACCGTCGATACTGACAAGATAAAGTTGATACTTTCCAG
>SXRI01000291.1 GCA_005793615.1 Bdellovibrionales bacterium | reverse complement strand
TATCTGTCAAAGTACTAGAATTCCGCCGTCAGGCAATTGAGGATTGAATTTCCGCCAATCCTTGATCGACTTGGCCGAGATTTGATTGAAACGATCGGGAATCATCGAGTTGATCATACTTTGCATAACGCTTTTGGAAAGCTCATTTCGCCGTAGCGACTTGTGCATATTCCAATGATAGAAAACTATGTCCGCGTTATAGCCACTACCCTTCCATAAACCAGAATAGAAAGTCTGATCACATCCTTGATCATCATCCTTATACTTTCCGCCAACACAGGAAACATGGTCCGCATCGTCAGCTTGTGTGTGCCGAGCTTCATGCACCAGGGTTGCCGCCCGATCCTCGCGTGAATCGGCAAAGTACTCATCACAAAGTGTGACGACCGTGCCAAGAGCCGAAGCCAGCACGCCCTCTTCACAGCCGCTATCATACTCAAGCTTGGAAACGCTTTTTTTTACCAGCTCATAAAAATTCACGGCAGAGGACACGGGTGCCGCAGGACGCCCGCGAAAACGGGCCGTTTCAAGATCGTAGAGAGCCAAAGCAACCAAGCCATCATCGACCCGCTTGGCTTTTTTCTTTCGACAAGTAAAGTTCTTGGTGCTCCAAGAGACTTTCAGATCTCTGACGTAGCGACCATACCAACGGTGCCTGAGCTCCCCACAGGAAGGGGCCGCCCACGCCGAGCCTCCAAACGACAAGCAAAGGATCAAGGGAACGAGAACTCGATGCAGCAGAATATACGGTAATTTCTTTTGAATACTCAGCTGAGTACTCAGCATCAGGCCCCCTCTCGGTGGCCCGAAAATACCACTATTGTCGACGGAAAACAATCACCTCAACAATCACTTCTGCTATTGCTTCTGCTATTGATTCTGCTATTGATTCTGCTATTGATTCTGGGGGCCGATCAACATTAGCTCATGTGCCCTTCGCATTTCACCACTAGCGCCAAGAGCAATGGTTTCAAGCGTGATTTGACTGGTCCCGCTGATGAGCAAGTGATTTGGAAAGCGAATAAAAAGTTCGGAGAGTTTAAACTCAATGGTCACGTCACTGCGTGTTTGACTGGAGACTTGTACCTGAAAAAGATTCACGACGTATTCGTCAGCACCACTTTTGACCAAAGTAAAGGGCTCGCCTCGACCGCGCAAGAACTCAAAATCTATAGGTTCACGAGCCGAACTGGATGAAGATCCTGAGTTACCCGTCACTACCTCCACCTTTAGCCAGTCTTCAAACCCGAGACATCAAGATTTGCCGTAAAGATTCTTAAGAACTTTACTGATCTTCCCGATTATTCCAACAAGTTATACAGGATTTGGTAACGCCAGAGTATGGCTCAAAGTTCAAGGTCGGTCAAACCTCGTTGATGGAGGCGCTGAAAGTGTCACTCGGTTTAAAATGGAAACTCATTCTTATCACTGGCATTCCGAGCATAGCTTTCGCGTTGATGGCGGGCCTTGGGATCATTAAAAACCTCACCCTCATCCAGGAAACCAAGGTGACCGAGCAAAGTGCGGCCATCCTGCAGGCGACCTCCGAACTTCTCGATCAAATTCAAAAAGAACGCGCGCGCACTGTCGCCTTTTTGGGAGGCGCAGGAGTAGCACTTGGTGAACTGATCGATCAACAGCGCCTGGTCGATACCAAGATCGAGAGCTTTCGCACCCAGCTACCGATGGATCGAAGTACCTTAAAGGACCTCGATCTTGCACTTGGCAAAATCGAAGCCTTACGACAAACACGTGAGCGAATCAATGAGCGGCGTCTTGAAAAACGCGACGCCATCGCGCTCTTTAATGAAAGCACCATAACGCTACTCACCTTTCAGGCAGGTCTCGCCGACATCAGCAGAACAGTCGGTATTCCCGCCCTGATCCGAAGTATCAACGCCATCGATTGGGCCAAAGAGAACGGCGGACGCCTACGTGCCAACATGGTTGATATCTTGAGCGCCGATAAGGCCATCAGCGAGAGTCACCTAAAATTGATCATCTCGCTCAAAGAAACAATGATTGCCTATCTTAATTCACCCTTTCTCACAATTTCCCCAACCAGTAGGGACGCGATCGCCAATCTCTTTTTGTCGCAGCAATGGCAGAAGGTGAATGCCGCCCATGATCTCGTCGTCAAACGAGCTTATACGGGAGACTTCGAGCAGGATCCTCATGCCTTTCTCGAACAAATCACCGCCGCGATCGATGAGCTTGTACCGGTAATAAGCCGTGAGGAAAACGCCGTCAAACAGATTGTCGGCATGACCCTGCAAAACGCGACCCGCGACCTCCAAACCCTCCTCGTTCTCACTTTTTTTGTAACCCTGCTCATTGCTGGCGCTGTTTGGTATTTTACGCAATCGATTTCGCGTCCTATTCTCAATGCCGTTCAAGAGATGGAGTCCAGCGCCAATCATGTCAGCGCCACCGCTCAGGAACTCTACAGCTCGAGTGTTAAGATCAAATCTGACGCCGCTGACTCATCGGTCGCTTTGCAGGAGACAATTGCCACCCTCGACTTCATCTCCAATATGATCATCCGAAGCTTGGATAGTTCACAAAACGCGCACACCCTCTCGCGCACCAGTGGCGATGATGCAAACACAGGACGAAAGGTATCTGAGCAGATGATCACTGCCATGTCGGACATCGATACCTGCAGTTCTAATATCATGTCGGCGACAAACGAGAATGGCAAAAAATTCGCCAATATCGTCAATGTCATCCGCGAAATCGCCGCCAAAACACAGATCGTCAATGACATCGCCTTTCAAACCAAGCTTTTGTCTTTCAATGCTTCGGTTGAGGCCTCACGCGCCGGCGCTCATGGCAAGGGTTTTTTAGTCGTCGCCGAAGAAATTGGAAAATTAGCCGAGGTCAGCGGCGGCTCAGCAACCCAAATCTCGGCAATGCTGGCGAGTAGCCTCGAAGTCGTTGAGTCGACCATCGCAGAATCCACAGTGAGCATCGAAAAACTCATGGAAGAAAATCGCCAAAAGATCGAAGTCGGTGTTTCCGTTGCCGATGAATGTCGAAATGCCCTCGATCGCATTTCCTCTGGAATTTCTTCCGTTATCGAAAAACTTGCTGAAATCAGCACCGCGTCCTCTGAACAATCGACGGCCGTTCAACAAATCTCCTCAGCCACGGGGCGCCTTGAAAATGCCACCGCCTCAAACGTCACCTCTGCCGAACAAGCGACTTTGGCGGCAACACACCTTGAACAACAGTCGCGAACTCTGCTTGCGATCATGAGCGATCTCAGCAGCTCAGTCTTGGGCACTGCCGCAGAAAACATAACAGAGACAAGGAAAACTATAACCCGGGAAGGCGCCATCACTCAAGGTCACCAAGAACCAACGCCTTCGACGCTCAATGGACCAGCTTCATCCATGCAAGAGGCCGCCTGATTCCCGCAGCCTCGCAGATCCTCAGGCTATCTGAACAGATGTTCTTTGAGTGCTTCCAGATGAGGAATGATCACCGTTTTTTGGGATTTTCTAGAAAGCATTTCCTCAAGCGAAGCCGGTACCGGCAATGACTTGCGCAATAGAGGTTCGATAATCGCTTCGAACTTCGACGGATGGGCGGTCGATACGACAATCCAGTCCTCCGCCCCTCGGCGTCTACGCAAATGGAGCGCCGTCGCTGAGTGAGGGCAAAAGACCTCGCCTGATGTCGAGTGCTCGGTAATGATTCTTTGTTTAATCTCTTCGTCACTGACGGATTCCGCCGAGACAAACTCCTGCAATCTCTTAATATCCGGATAAAGATCCAGCACCCTTTCGAAATTCGAAGGATTGCCGACATCCATGGCGTTGGCCAATGTTGCTATCGAAGCCCGCGGACGCCAATCACCGGTATTGAAGTAATCAGGCACCGTACGATTGGCATTATGAGCCAACACCACTTCCCGTATCGGAAACCCCAGGTGCCGCGCCCATAGAGCCCCTACAGCATTACCGGCGTTTCCGGTAGGGATAATAAAACCGGCTGACCTTCCACGATTCTCGAAATGCTTAAGGCTAGCCCAGGCAAAGTACGCCATTTGCGGAAGCAAACGAGCGATGTTAATGCTGTTGGCACTCACAAGATCAAAGCGCGCTCGCCACTCGGCTGACAAAAACGCCTCTTTTACGATCCGCTGACAATCGTCAAAGGTGCCTTGCACAGCATAGGCCCGAACTTGTTCACCCCATACCGTGAGTTGTTTCTCTTGCCTCTGCGAGATACCGCCCTCAGGAAAGAGAATGACCACTGGAATCTGCGAACAGGTCGCAAACGCCGACGCCACAGCGCCACCGGTATCCCCTGACGTCGCCACCATCACCAGTGGTGATGACGTTGCAATACGATTCAAACACAATGCTAAGAATCGTGCGCCAAAATCTTTAAAGGCCAATGTTGGCCCATGAAAGAGTTCGAGTACCGAGGTACCGGCATCGAGCGCTCGCAACTCCAATGGGAAATTGAAAGCTTGTTTACAAATTGCCTCAAGGCCCGCGGCCAAAGGATCAGCTACCGCATCAGCCAGCGAATCACTCGCGAAAAAGGGCCGCAGCACGCCAGTAGCGAATTCGGCAAACGGGAGCCCATCAGCCGCGAGCTTGGAAAGCGCCGGCCATTCACAAGGAACATATAAACCACCATCAGGCGCTAGCCCCTGCTTGATCGCAGCGCCAATCAAAGTTTCAGGGCTTTTACGACGGGTCGAACGGTATTTCATACCGAATCTTTCTTTATTTTAGCGCAGCACATGGGCACCTTTCTTCGCAATCGGGGTGATCCAGGTACCAACGACGTCAATTCCTCTCGCGAGAGAAACTTTCTGTAATGCCCGCTCGACCTTGAGCGCCGTCCGTTGGCCATCAGTCAACGCGAAAAGCGCCGGACCGGAACCGGAGATCGAACACCCCAGTGC
>SXRI01000290.1 GCA_005793615.1 Bdellovibrionales bacterium | reverse complement strand
GGTCGGAGATGGTGACCGCCGATTTTGCCAATGCCGAATCACCTGTGATACTTTGCTTCGCCTTTTGTTTCACACTTTGGTCGACCTTTAAGCGAACGATATTCGAGTCTGGCCGAATAAAGGGCGTGATTTTGAGTTTGATTGACGCTTTTTCGAACTTCGGCGAAGACGTTTGTACACCCGTCGTCGGTGCTGTGATGGTGTCTTGCGAAATCGGGATGGTGTCTCCGACTTCGATTTCTGACTCCTCGTTGTCTTGTGCAAGAAGGCGAGGCGTCGACAAGATATTGGTTTCGACGTTCGTCTGGATGAGTTTCAGAAACGCGAGCAGGTTTGGCACTTTTATGGGTGTGCCCGTGATGTTGAGTTCTATGTAGTTTTGACTGCCAAAGCCAAGGATAACTCCCTCGTCGTTCATTGGACTGATTAATTGCTGCAGGGGAGTGGTCAGGAAACCTGACCGACCGATTCCCTGAGGATCTCCGGCAAAGCCGTAGTAGTTCGGGTTCCATGATTTCTTCTTTTGGCTGTTGAGTTCCATGATGATGGCTTCAACGAAAACTTGGTCCTTCGGGATATCGAGCTTCGCCAGAATTGCCATAACAGTTTCGTAGTCGGTCTTTGCTGCGGTAATGACGAGAGCGTTGGTGTTTTTGTCGGCCGTTATCTTAACATCGCCGCCAAAGATCGATTGCGCGCTCAAAGGATTTGAACCGCGCGAACCGAAACCGCCACCACCACCGAAGCCGCCACCGGCGGGAGCACTCGCGCCTCCGGCGGCGCCGCCGCCTTGGGCAATGCCAGAAAGAGTTTGCGCGATTTTTTCGGCCTCACCGTAGCGGACGTAGTAAACGAAAACTCCGCCGGCTTCGTTGGGATCTAGCTTATAGTCGAGTTTTTTAACCAGCGAGCGAACTTTCTCGATACCGGCGCTGTTGCCGACGACGATGATCGCGTTGGTACGTTCATCGGGTGCGACCAAAGAGAGTTCTTCAGGTACTCCCGTGCCGCCTTGGCCGCGTGAACGGAAGCGAGGAACTCCGGCACCGAAGCCCGGTGCGCCTGGTGCGCCAAATCCGCCACCACCACCGCCGCCGCGCGTGGGGTCTTTATTGATAATCTGGTTGATGAGGTCAGCTATTTCCTTCGCCTTCGCGTGACGAATCTGCACCACCGCGAGTTGCTCTTCGAAGCCAGGGCGATCAAGTTCGTTGATGATCTTCATGATCCGCTCAACGTTGGAACCGAAGTCAGTGATGATCAACGAATTCGTAGGTTCGTAGGGTGTCATCTCGCCGTCTTTGGACGGAAGAATTCGCAAGCGTTTATTCACTTCGTCAGCCGAAATATGTTTTAGGTGAACGATGCGGGTGATGAGCACGTCGCTATTGGGATAGTACTTACCAGAATAGGTTTCGATCGAGTCGCGTTGTGCGTTGCGCGTTGATTTCACCTTCAAGAACTTACCATAGGGGACAACGGTGAACTGGTTAATCGCTAATGCCGCTAAGAAAGCCTTCCACGCTTCAGCCATGGTGATTTGTGATGGGGCGATAATCGAGATCTTACCGCGAACCCCCGGGTCGATGATGAAGTTCTTGCCAGTCAATTGGCTCATCGCCTTAATGACGTCGGTGATTTCGGCATTCGGGTAGTCAAAGCTCTCGATCAGGTCGGGGTAGTTTTCATTGGTGATGTCTTCGATATTGGCATCGGCCATCGACGGCTTTTTCTTGCCGTTGGTTTCCATTTTAATGCCTTTGCTGGAGCCACCGCCCATTCCCTGTGGAGTGGGAAAGCGACCAGAGCCGCCACCGGAATCATTCGGAAATCCCGCCGGTGGATTGGAGTCCGCGGGCTGCGAAGGCATAGGCGGTGGCGGCGGTGGCGGAACATTGTTGTTGAAACCACCAGGAGGATCCATCAGATCATCGTCGTCATCAAAGAGTCGATCAAGGTCATCGTTGGTCTGGCTAAGGGCACTCGGCAGGATGCTGAGTTGAATCGACGGCGCCGCAATGGCTACGGCAAGTGTCAGGCTCAGCCATGGTTTTAGGCATGGTTTTAGGCATGGTCCCAGGCATGGTCCCAGCCCCGTTTTTGGACCTGCTCTAAGAGGAGCATCCTGTTCCTTTTTCCGCGATGCCATAAGATCCACCTTCCTGGTTATCTCGTGATATTGAATTGAAAGCTTTCGTCTTTACTATTGCGCTCAACCCCAAGGTTGATCGTATCGGCGCTTGAGCGAAGGGCGTTGTAAAGCTCCATCGCTTTGGCCGGGCTATCGATCTTTTCGCCATTGACCGACTTGATGCAATCGTTGCGCTTGAGTCCCAATTTCTCGTAGATCGAGCCAGTGGCGATCTCGGCGAGGTTAAAGCACTCGATCGTTCCGCCTGGACCCATTCGCGGTACGGCGCGGGCTTGTTGCAAGAGCTCGGGGAGATTATTGGTGAGTTTGTCGACATCAGTACGCTTGATTTCTCGAGTGTAGTCATCACGGACCGTAACTTCACCGTGCTGAACGGGCTTGGTGGTACCGAAATTGATCTTAGCTTCGTCTTTCATCTCCAGGTACTCGCGTCGTCGGGTCGCTGAGTTGCGAAACACGATCTTATTGCGTTCAACCGAGATCATGGTCGCGAGGTTGTCAGGAATGATGTCGTCCTTTTTAACGGCCACTTGCTCATTCTTCGCTTTGACTCCGATCGAGGCGATCGAGCGGGCTGGGTTGGCGTGCACGATGGTTCCCAAGAGAGTCAAAGGCAGGGTGGTCGGAACTGGTTCCGGATCGGCCTCTTGTTGTTGCTGGCCCTGCTGTTCGCCAAGAGCCGGCGCGATCTTGCCGTCGGCATTAAAGATATTGCGATCGCGAATCACTGCCACGTTGCTGCCGCCCATGGGCTGCATAATCCGCATCGGAGGCTGGCCGGGAGGTGATGCCTGTGGCCACAGGCCGCCACGTAATGAGAGTAAGCTAAAATCGGCTATCAAAAAGCCGATGAAGGCGAGTAGGGCTGTAATCGAAAGCTTCTCAACTGGCAGTTGTGACATCAATGTCGCTCTCTATGTGTCGCGCTCTCAATCATTTCGCGACCTTGTCACTGAATCATTCAAGTGACGCTATTCATAATGAAGCCTCTTAATAGTAGCAGACGACGTTAGTGCACGCGGAAAATTTTTTGCATGTCCCGACTGGCTGTTGGTCGAGACCTGAAATAACAGTCTTTCAAACGCCTAGGTAAAAATCACAGGGTGGAGTGACCAAAATTGTTTTTGTGCCAGTGCCGGCGAGTTGTTTAATTCGCTCTGGAACCTAAAATATCGAATCATCGGGAGAATTCTTCCTGGCATGCGGGTTGCTATAACGTCATTTGAAGTGACGAACAACGTCACTGACTCGCGCGGGGCGAGTTGAAGGCTTACGGGGTGGGTTATGACAAAAGTGGCGGTGGTTTTCTCCGGAAGAAATGGTTTGGATCTTGCGGAACTTCGCAGCGGTGTTTTGCGCATTCCCGAAGTGACCATGAGGTTGCGTGAAGCCCAGACCGTCATCGACGATTTGGAAGTTCCTGAAGTTGATCTTTTGAGTCTTCTCACCTCAGACGACGAACATTTTTTCCGGAACATTCAACTCAAGAGTCTGGTCTCCGCCATTGTTCAAGTGGGGTTGTTTGATCGTTATTTGAAAACCCAAACGCGTCCTCAGTTCTTTGTTGGTAACTCAAATGGCGACTCGGCCATGTTGGTCTGTTCGGGTAGACAGAGCTTTCAGGAAATGGTGCTCAACTCTCCGGCCGTCGTCGGCGTTCGTGCGCCGAGTTCGGAAACCGTGGTGCCGCTCATGACTTCTGAGTTACCGGTTTTAAGTGGTCTTTCGCTCACTGAGTTTCACGCCTTAGAGGTCCGTACGACTGACCAGGGTTTGACTTGCGTCGCCGTTCCAGGAGACTCAAAGGAACTTCGCAAATTGGTAGCATCGCTCTTTCAAGAGCAAGGCATGTCGCGATTCGTGAACATCGGACCATCCAATGCTTTGTGCGAAGCCGATTATCGCGCGCTCAGCGACGGCGAAATCGAAGCGATCGACTCCATCGAGCTTGATCCGCATCTTGGCTGGTTTTGGCAGGGTAACCGCCGGCAAGTTCTACAGATCGCTCTCTAGTAATCACCCTTAAGAAATCAGAGCCAAGCGGCCTCAAATTCAGGCGGTAGCGAGCCAATGCTTGGCACTGGCCACGGTGGCGCTTCCTCGTTTGGCGAGAGAATCAAGTAGAGTCCAAAAGGCAGTGACGTCGCAATGAACGAGGGCGGCGGTAGTGTGCGCCAGTTGCCGCGAAAGTGCAGGTACGATAAAAGCTCCCCGCGCGACTGCAGGCGAGAGAAGGCGTCATCAATCAAGCGATGGAAGATCTCGCCGGAATCACAGGCCAAATGTGACAAGAACCTAACTGGCGCTTCGCGGTTCACCGCGGGCCCGGCGCGCACCAAGCCGGTAAAGCTCGCGAGCCATAATGTTTGCTGCAGGGTCTGCGCGAAGCCGTGATATTCAGTCGGAATAAATGTCTGGGCTTTGCGACTGTCATAGAGTGCGGCGCAACCGCGAATGCGACCCTGGGCATCAGTGGCGATTCGGAAGTCACCAAGACTCAAACCTGGCCACCGGGCGATTTCCTGCAAAAGCGATTCAGGCGTGTGCAGCGTACAGAGCGGCCGGTGTTTTCCCTGTTCGCGCAAATAAGCGCAAAGTGGCTCAAGATCACTGGCTGAAACGCTTTTGAGGCGAATTGAGCTCAGAGGCTTTGGCGCGAACGGGATGCGTCCATGCATGGTAACTAAACGAAATCGATTTGCAAGAAGATAGCGTGGCAAGCGTCGGCGAGCGTGGCTGGTTGGACGAATTAACGAGTTATAGGCCTGATGATCATGATGTTCGACTGCTGAAAAGATGTAGCGACAATTGCGCTCGTAACTGGCCCGTTCAAGGACCGGAAGAAAGTACTGCGCCCATTGAACGACCGCCTTGCGCGTCGGAGCGATTCGAAGGTCGGTCGCGAAACCCCAGGTTTGTTTCTCGCCAAGAACGTTTCCTTCGCGGAAGACCAGTGAGCCGAGGCCGTGAATCGTGTCATCGCTGTCGGTGAGAATCAGAGTTTCGAAATCGTCCGAGAGCAGGCGGTAATGATCAAAGAAGCTCCCCGGACGCCGTACCGAAAAATCAATCGACCCAGGAAGAGTCGTTTGTTCAAAGAATGCTTTTAAACGCTCGCTGTCGGCGGCGGTTGCCTGGACAATCTTCATCGCATTATGACTTTCCTCGCCAAATCGGCTCATCGACGCCGAGAAGCCGATTGAGGTGGCGCGAGAGCACAAAAAGATAGTCGCTGAGGCGGTTCAAATATTGAATCACCACCGCATCCACCTCGGCGCTATCGTGCTCACCCTTTGCGCCAATTGCCGTTTCGTCCAAACGAACGCAAAGTCGCTCGGCTCGTCGGCATACGGTGCGTGCGACATGGGCAACAGCGGCCGAGCGCGCACCGCCTGGTAAAACAAAGTGTTTCAACTCACTCAGTTCGCCTGAATAGGCATCCATGGCACGCTCGAGCATAGCTACCTGCCCAGAGTTTACGCATGGGAGATTGCTGCGAGCTGCGGCATCTTCACAGGCGAGATGGCTACCGACTTCAAAAAGATCGTGCTGAACGAGATTGAGAATTCTTGCGATCGATTCGCTTTCGCGCGGCTGAAAGACCGCGAGGTCGCTGGTGACTTCGGCATGCACAAGGCCCAAGAGGCTATTGAGCTCGTCAACGGTGCCGTAGGCATCGAGCCTAAGTTCAGCTTTGGAAACACGGCTTCCACCGATAAGGCTTGTCTTTCCCTTATCACCTGCTTTGGTATAAACTTTTGAAGCGCCTGCAGCTGTCACGGTGGCCTCCTTTTCGTGCAACGGTCACTGTGTTGATAATATATCGGGGAGTCTTTATGTCGAGCAAGCCGCTCTTGATCACTATTCCTCATTCCGGCGAACGGGTGCCGACAGAGACGCCGTGGCTCAATGAGCTTTCGGAGCAGCTTTTGATGTTTGACGTCGATCGTTTTGTGGATCGTCTCTATGCACCGGTGATTGCGGAGCTTGGGCTGCCGTGCGTGACGACTGAGTGGCATCGATATGCCATCGACCTGAATCGTCTTCCTGATGATGTTGATTGTGACTCGGTGCTGGGGCATGGCAATCCTTCAGGTAAATTCGCCCGTGGACTGCACTGGGTGATCACGACGACTGGCGAGCGACTCATGCCGTCGCCCATGCCCAAAGCGGTTCACGATATTCTGATTGCGAAGTATTTTACGCCGTTTCATCGAGATGTGGAGGTCGGGCTAAAAAAGCTTCGCGACCAAGGTGCCCAGGAGACCTTTCATATAGATGCCCACAGTATGCCATCGGTGGGAACCAAGGAACATCGAGATCCGGGTGAACGCCGCGCTGACGTGGTGGTCAGCGACTGTAGCGGCAAAAGCTGTTCACCTGAGTTTAAGGAGTTGGTGATCACTTCTTATCAAGCCGCGGGTTTTAAGGTCGCTTATAACTGGCCCTATTTAGGCGGCAGGGTCACTGAGACCTATGGTCATCCTGAGCGCAAGCAGCAAGCCATTCAGGTAGAGTTCAATCGCGCCCTCTATATGAATGAGCAAACTAAACAACTGATGACAGACCGCGTTGATGGCGTTCAGCGAGCAATTGGCGGAGCGATCAGACAGATTCATGGCGCACTGCCTGAAATGTCATAGTGCGCATTCGAGGTGCTTTGACTCGCTTCCTGCCTCCATGTTAGCTCACTGACCGTTTTCACTTCAAAACCGACGGTTAAAAGCGACGGAAGGTACAATGGGCGCGAAAAACGACTCGATCAGAATCGACCTGACTAGAATCGACACCCCTCGAGGCGACACGCATAGGAGCGAAAAAGGCGCCGATCATCACCAGCAAATGACTTCGCGTCTCGGCGGAGCTGTGATGATTCACGCCGCTGCCTTTATGGTTGCGGTCTTCTCGTTGGGCTCCGGTGTTGGTATTGGTCTTAGTGCAAATGCTGACAGTAAGCTGACACGAGAGATTGCGCGAAAAGCTGGAAAGAAGAGTGTCGCCGCTGTGCAGGCAGTTGTTGTTGAGTCGCGCGGGCAAACACACCAGCCGCAAATGTCTATTGTGCAGGCACAATTGCCTGAGTCGTATGAAAGTGCGATCGAGGGAGTTGAGTTGACTCCTTCGGCCTCCTATCCAGAAGAGACCGTTGTTACGACTCAGTATTTTCCCGAAGATTAATTTTTCCTTTAGGAATCGTACATCGCCGGTAGACACCGCTCAACGCCGCGATTAGAATTGATGTTTGTGATCGACGGCATTAGAGTTGGCCACCGTGAAAACGCGAATTATTAAATCGTTAGCTTCGATTAAGATCGGAATTGTTATCATCCTCGCACTCGGTGCGCTGACGGCATGGGGGACCTTTGTCGAGGCCTACTACAATGATGCGGTGGCTGCGCAGAAGTTCGTCTACAACTCGGTCTGGATGTACGCGACGATGGTGGCTCTCACCACCTGCTTGATCGCGGTAATGGTCGACCGTTGGCCCTGGCAGCAGAAACATACGGGCTTTGTTCTGGCTCACATCGGCATCATCATTATTCTGATCGGTGCTCTGATGACTCGTTACTTGGGCATTGATGGGTCGATGAGTCTTGAGCCAGGGGGCTCCTCGCGCTTTGTTTCCGTCAACGAAACTGTAATCGCCGTCTACGCGACCTTCGGCGACGCGCCCAGTGGAACATCTGA
The DNA here is from genome assembly GCA_005793615.1 of Bdellovibrionales bacterium. Lineage (GTDB taxonomy): Bacteria > Bdellovibrionota > Bdellovibrionia > Bdellovibrionales > JAMPXM01 > SXRI01. The sequence continues at coordinate 2,973 of SXRI01000290.1, read as the reverse complement.
AGGAGATAGTGGCTTTCGCAAAATTGCGGATCGTCCTGTCGACTTCTTTCTCAATCGACCGAGCGAAAAGTCACCGTACAATGTTTCGCTAGCGGGCGGCGATATCCAGGTCGTCGATTTCTTGCCCTATGCCTTTCGTGACGAAAAGGTCGTCGAGAGTCGTCGCGAGGGTGCCGGTACAGCCGTGCGCTTTCAACTGCAAAACGACAAGGTAAGCTTGACTGAGTGGATGGTGCAGCCGGGGCGAGGGCGAGAAATTGCCAAGAATCTGGGGCCAGCACAGGTGATTCTAGCTTCTCAATCAGCGGCGCTGGGATCGCAGATCGAGGGGCGAAATGTGATCGTGCTTCGCTCCAGTGTTGGTAGCGAGCAGTTGGAGTATGAGATACATACGGCGCGTGACCCCAAGAAGATCAAGCGTGGGCGGATCACGGCCGGCGAGTCCATCGAAACAGGATGGGTTGGGTTGGTTTTTCGCCTTCTTAAAGTGATCCCTCGGGCTGAGGAGCAGGTCATCTTTAAAGCGACCGAGCAGTCGACCCCGATGACAATGCCGGCGATCAAGTTTAAGTATTCTGGTCAAGAGCACTGGCTGGGGTTGAACTCGATGGTGCGACTGTTTACCGATCAGGCTGCCTATGTCGTTACCTATGAGAATGCGCGAATCGCGTTGGACTTTGATCTTTCGCTCAAGGAGTTTACCGTCGGTCGTTATCCAGGCACGGTGCGGGCGGCGAGCTACCAGAGTCTGGTTGCAGTACCCGGGGTTGGCGACCACCTCATTTCCATGAATGAACCTCTTAAGTTTCAAGGATTTACTTTTTATCAGGCAAGTTTTCAAGAGGACGAGCAGCGTCGTCCGACTATGTCGATACTTTCCGTCAATCGCGATCCTGGGCGTTGGGTCAAGTATCTTGGTTCGCTCTTGATCGTTTTGGGCACAATTCATTTGTTTTATTTCAAGCGAAAGTCGGCGCGTTCAGCAAAATAGGGAGTAGGAAATATGATCCAGATTGCAGGTCGTGTGCGGTCTTTTCGAAATCGATGGCTTTCGGTTTGGGTCTTAGGGTTTCTTCTGCTGGGCTCGGGGTTCGTCACGGGCTCGGCTCAAGCTGTACCGGCCATGGGAGCAGAAGCGCTCCGTTTCCTGCCGGTTCAGGATGCGGGAAGGGTGAAGCCCTTTGATACCTTTGCACGCGAAAGCATGCAGCTCATCTATGGTTCAGAGAGCTTCACTTCGGCGCGAGGAGAAAAGCGACCGGCGATCGAGATTATTTTCACGTGGATGCTTTTGCCTCAGTACTGGGACGAACAAAAGATTGTTCGCATTGATCACAAGGGTCTCAAAGACTCACTTAAGCTCGAAAATGAAGAAAAGTACTTCGCACCGAAAGAGCTCTTTGCCAATCCGCGATTGACCTTGGTAATGCAAGAGTTGCAAGCGTTCTCAGTAACCAAGCAGAAGATGACGCCTTATTTTTCCGCCGCCCAGCGCTTGGAAAGTCAGCTCGGTACGTTTCAGGCCATTAAGACTGGGCAAGCAGTGCGCGTGGTGCCGCCAACTCCTGAAGAACTCAAGGCTGCTGAGGCCAATGCGGGTCAAGTGCCGATGGCGCCACAAAAATGGCAGGCTGTGGGTGAACTGCAGGGTGAAGCCCAAGTCAAATTCCAGGAAATCATACATGCTTTGGTCAAAGCACTACCTGCACCGGGATCAGAGGACAGTGCCGCGACTCAAGTAGAGCCAGCTGATGGCGCCTCGCTGGGGCTTGCGGTAGAGAGGTTCAAGAGTTTTGCGCGTGCGCGGAATCCAGAGCTCTATCCTTCGGAAACGGACATCTCAATCGAGGTGCACGAAAAGACCTTTCATCCGTTCAAGATCACCTGGGCCTTGTACCTTGTGGCGGCCATTTTGGTTGCGATTTCGTGGCACCTTGGTAATCGCAAAGCCTATGCCGCTGGTTGGTTTGTGGGGGTCTTAGCCTTTTTGATTCACACCTATGGTTTTGGTCTGCGGGTCTATCTCACCGGGCGGCCGCCAGTGTCGAATATGTACGAGTCGGTGATCTGGGTCTCGTGGGGCTGTTTTGTTTTTGCCATGATTTTTGAGGCTCTCTCGCTCCGCCGGTTTGTGCTCATTTCAGGGGCTCTTGTTGGTGTGATCTGCTTGATTATCGCCGATCTCGCGCCGACGATCCTTGATTCGAGCTTGCAGCCGCTGGAGCCGGTTTTGCGCAGCAATATGTGGCTGACGATTCACGTTTTGACTATCACCTTGAGCTACTCGGCATTTTTTCTCGCATGGGGCCTTGGAAATCTCGGTCTTGGCTTTCTGTTACGGGGTTTCGGTCAGAACGACGAAAGAGTGCGGGATTTGGTTTTGTCGATCTATCGTTGTGTTCAAATCGGTGTCGTTCTTTTGGCGGCGGGCATTATTCTCGGTGGCGTTTGGGCCGATTATAGTTGGGGACGCTTTTGGGGTTGGGATCCTAAAGAAACTTGGGCGTTCATTGCTCTCTTAGGCTACATCGCCATTTTGCATGGCCGTTTAGTGGGCTGGGTAAAAAATGTCGGAATGCTCGTCACGTCTATCATGGCGTTTAATTTGGTGATCATGGCATGGTATGGCGTAAACTTTGTGTTAGGTGCAGGGCTCCACACCTACGGCATGGGCGCAGGTGGCGTACAATACGTTGCTGCTGTGGTTTTACTGAACATTCTTTATGTTGGCTATGCGACCTACGTGAGTTCCGCACGACGAAAATATGCTTAAGGCATGAGCATTTTTCCCGCTTGCCGAAATTGATTCAAGCGAGCAGCTTTAGTAAAAGCGCCTGACTGGATCGGGCGCCTCAATACCGTCTTCACTCGAGGTGTGATCAACCTCAGTTCCAATCATAAGTTCCAGACCTTCAGTTTCAGACTTTTTGTTTCAGACTTTTTGTTTCAGACTTTTTGTTTCAGACTTTTTGT
>SXRI01000289.1 GCA_005793615.1 Bdellovibrionales bacterium | reverse complement strand
GCAGAAGAACTGTGTTGCGGTGCATTTTCAGCTTGGTCAATGGGTCGCGTAAATGGTATTTACTCCCGCGGTATTCATTAGCACTATTGGCATTAATCGTTGGGATTGATTTTACTAGCGGAGGCTTCATTTATGACCCCCAATTCGTCGCTTAAACTTTCTCCGGCTCGTCTTGCGCTTGTTGTCTTGCTGATTCTTGTTGTCGCGGCTTTACGGGTGTTGCCGCATCCTCCGAATTTCTCTCCGGTGTCGGCTTTGGCACTTTTTGGTGGTGCTTATTTTGCGCGCCCTCTTTTGAAGAGTTTCTGGGGCCGGTTACTTCTTGCTCTAGGGCTCCCGCTCGTTTCTTTATTCTTGAGTGATTTAGTGCTTGGTTTTCATGGGCAGATGACATCAGTCTACGCGTCTTTCGTTCTGGTTTCGCTGCTTGGATTTTTGACGCTTGAGAAGCGCACTCCGCTGCGTATCGGCGCTTCTGCCGTTTCTGGTTCGCTCATTTTTTACGCGATCACCAATCTTACGGTTTGGGCCGAGGGCGAACTCTATGCGCGCACCTTCTCGGGTTTGATGGCGTCCTATGTGGCAGGATTACCGTTCTTGGAGAATTCACTCGTCGGCGACTTGTTCTTCTCGACGGTGATATTTGCTGCTTGGGGATGGCTTGAAAGTCGCGCTGTCGCCAGTGCTGCGATCGTATCAGTTGCACCCTTAAAGGAAGTTCGTTGAGATGGCGGATAAAAATGATCGTTGGCCAGAGAATGCGACTGGCAAGTTTTTTGTTGATCGTACCTGTATCGCCTGTGATGCGTGCTGTATCGTCGCACCCGATAATTTCAAAATGCACGAGCTCGATGGCCATGCATTCTTATCCAAGCAGCCTGCCTCCCCTCAAGAAGAGGATCAGTGTAAAGAAGCAATGGAAGGCTGTCCTGTAGAGGCTATCGGCAATAACGCCGAGTAGAATCGCTCCGAAGGAGACTCGTATGCTGAATTTGGTGTTATTGAGTGCCCTGGCAAGCTTAGTTTTCGTAACAGGAGTTGAGGCAAAGGCTGCGGGTTCCGTCGTCGAGACGAAAGAGTTTCCGACCGCGGGTTTATCGAATCTCGAAGCCACCAATCGTTCAGGTGCGATTCGCATCACCGCCGATCGCGGCGCAAAAGCAAAAGTTCGCGTGAGCAAAACGGTTTGGGCACCGACTTGCGTTTTGACCTTGGAGCGGGTCGATGATCGCCTGGTGGTCAGAGTTGAGCAAAGCGGTTTTGTTGATTCCGATGATTGTCGCGCTGATGTTGATATTCGCGTGCCTAAGAGTGTGAACCTGACGATTGCCGAGGGTTCAGGGACAGTTGATATCAAGGGTATCGAGGGAAAGCTCGATTTCAAAATCGGCAGTGGCAATCTCAAGGCCGATGGCCAATTCGCGATCGTATCGGGTGAGAGCGGTAGCGGCGATGTCACCGTGAAAGGTCTAGTCGGCGGAGGTAAGCTGGATTCCGGCAGCGGCAACTTTGAAGTACGCTTTGCTAAGACCGCGCTCAAAGGTGAACTCGAGATCAATGTCGCTAGCGGCAACGCCAAGCTGTTTTTCCCCAAGGGAACCAAAGTTCAGAGCCATTTAACCGTTGCGAGCGGTAAAGTGGTCAATGAGCTTGGTGACAGTGAAAATGCTGATTTCAAAGTGGCGATGAAAGCTGCATCAGGGAATCTCACCATCAAGTCCTATTAGTCTCGCAGCTTAGTCTTTCGGGGCAAAATACGTTGGCCAGATCTTGATTGGTCAAAGCATCTTGCTGGTGTGATTGGCAGGTGGCGCTGTCGTCACCGAAGCTGTAGACATCATGACGGAAGTGTCCAATCCCGACTTCGGAAACGCGATAGCGATGCCGTTCGCGTCAAAGGTGTTTTTGATGTCGCGGTAGAGCTCATTTTGCAGAGTCACCATGTTATCGCTCAGTGTCCATACCTGAAACTGTATCGCGATACCGGCATCATTAAATCCATTAAACAAGAATACGGGTTGGGGATCTTCGAGACTGAGTGGGTGTGCCCCTGCTACCTCGCGCAAAACGCGTTCGACCAAATGTAAATCCGATTTATAGATCACGTTCACATTGAAATCGACTCGGCGGAGCGGAAAATATGAATAGTTGATGATTTGCGATTTCACCAAAGTCTCGTTCGGAATGCGAATCATCAGATTAGTGAAGGTTCGAATCTTGCTTGAGAGCAGATCAACGGACATCACTTCGCCAGTGGTGCCTCCGACCGCGCCGATGGCAATGACATCGCCAACCACGAAGGGGCGTTCGATCATGAGAAAAAGACCGCTGATCAGATTGGAGGCCGATGTTTGCGCCGCAAAACCCACAGCGACCGTCAAGACTCCGGCCGCGCCGACAATCACTTTTATATCGACACCGATTTGACTTAGGGCCGCAGCCAGAGCCCCGAATAAAATTCCGTAGTAGCTGATCTTTGAGAACATGAGGCGCATCTGCGGATCAAGTCGTTCGAGGCCGCCGAGTACTGTTCGGGTACGCCTCGCCAGCATTGAGCCTGCCAACAAAATCATCAATGCCATGAATGCATCAAAAAGATGTTTTCGTGTCATGACTTCTTGAATCTGTTCGCTCAAAGTTGGCGCGGCCATTTACAAGTGCCTTTCGCGAAACAAAGAACCCACCGCCCTAATGACGGCCATGGAATCTGGTTGTGCCTGCCTGGGGCCGGCGACAAATTGGCTGGGACTGGCCTCGGCAGGGGGCTGACGCTCAAGCTTCAATGAAGCGAGTTCATCACTCCCTTCGCAAACCAGGGAAAATGCGTCCGTCCAAAATCCGGTGCGTGGTGAATAGAAAAGCGACAACCGTGGTAATGGCACGTTGATGCGCTCGACCCGCAAGGTTTCCTTGCCGGCATTGCGAATAGAAATCGCACTGATGGCGCAGTGAAGACGAATCGGTACTTCGCGCAGCTCAAGAAACGCCGGTAATGAACTCGCGTAGCACAGCTCGCCTGTCGGAGCCTTCTGCGATAGCGGAGTCGGTCCGGTAGCCAGGGCAGAAGAAGGCGATGAAATCGGCCCGAACCAAGTGTCAGAAAGACGATGTGTCGGAATCTCTTGCAGCACCTTGCTATTCTCCGCGACCTCTATGCGCAAACGAAGCGGTGAAAGAACATAGAGACTCGCGGTCTCACCAGGAAGTATATGAAGCGGCGAGGCTAAGCGGTTGATCAGGGGGCGATCCGCTAGGCTAGGTACAAAAAGCAAGTCGGATCGAGGGCTTGAGCCTAAAACAAAGTTCACCTGCGTGGCGTTAGGCGGCGGCAGTTCACCTGCTGCGACTCCTGGGACAATGCGTACCCGGGGTTCAAGCCAATCTCCGGAGTGAGTCCAACTCAAGGTCCAGCGATGAGCAAGATGTTGAACCCAAAGATTAAGCGGACCCATTTGCCAGAGGTCAGTGCGTTGCGGCTCAATTGTTTGCCGGCCCCACCAGCTATGAAAATTAAGTGTCGTCATGGTTTGAGCTTGAGCGTAGCAAGGGCCTTTGGCGTTGACAAGCCCGGTCGTCGCTGACGCTGACAGAGATTTGTTTAATAGATGCCTCGTTTGATGCTAAAATTTCCAACATGACGACAAAAAAACCGCACAAGGCGAACGAGAAATCAGCTGAAAAGTCTCTTGAAAAGTCAGCCGACCCTTCAGTGGTGGCGACCACGGAGAAAAAGACTTCGCGACGCTCGAAAAAGAAGCAAGCGATCGAGCAATTGCCGGAAGAGCCGCCACAGGAATTTCTCAATAGAGAAATCGAGTGGCTTGAATTCAATTCTCGAGTTTTGCATGAAGCTCTCGACCCACGAACGCCACTTTTGGAACGAGTGCGATTTTTGGGTATTTTCACTTCCAATCTCGATGAGTTTTTCATGAAACGGGTCGGCGGACTCAAACATCACGTCGAACTCGGCGTGCAACGGCGCTCGGGCGGCATGACCCCGGTGCAGCAGCTTGCGGCAATCCGCGCCCGAGTGATGGCGGACATAGAAAAACAAGCCGACTCGTTCTTAAACGTTTTACAGGTGGAGTTGGCGCAAGCAGGGGTGCATCTTTTGACGTGGGACCGGCTCACGGCCGAGGAACAACAGCTGGCAACTACTTATTTTAAACAAAATGTGTTTCCTGTGTTGACGCCGCTAGCGGTTGATCCGGGGTTGCCGTTTCCGTTTATCTCCAATCTTTCAATCTCACTCGGTGTGACTTTGCGCCACCCCGAAAAAGATGAGAAACTTTTTGCGCGCGTCAAGGTGCCGAAGATCTTTCCGCAATGGATTCAGGTGCGTGGGCCGAGCTCCAGTCCCAAGCAATTTCGTTTTGTTTCTCTGATGGAGATGATTCACCACAATCTCAAGGGCTTGTTTCCCGATATGGCAGTTCTCGATGTGATGCCGTTTCGAATCACGCGCAATGCCGAGATCGAGCGTGACGAGGATGACGTCGACGATCTTCTGGAGATGGTGGCGGAGGAGTTGAAGCAGCGTCGCTTTGCCGCAGTGGTGCGCCTTGAGCACGGGCCCAATCCAGATCCGTGGATGATTCGTTTTTTGATGGATGAACTTGAGCTGACGGAAACCGAGGTTTTCGAGGTGCCGGCGCTTCTCGACTACACGGCGCTGAAGCCGATCGCCGATCTTCCTCTGCCGCAACTGCGCTTTGAGCCGTGGACGCCGCTCGTGCCGCCACGATTGGCAGACGAAGGCGAAAATATTTTTTCGGTGATTCGCGAGGGCGATATTCTGGTTCATCATCCGTTTGAGAGTTTTGCCGGCAGTGTCGAGCGATTCGTCAAACAAGCATCGGAAGACACGAAGGTTCTCGCGATCAAAATGACACTGTACCGTACTGGCGACAACAGTCCTTTTATCCCTTGGCTGATTCGCGCCGCCGAGAGTGGCAAGCAGGTCGTCGTTCTGATCGAACTTAAGGCCCGCTTTGATGAGGAACGCAATATTCATTTGGCGCAGGAGCTTGAGAACGCGGGCGTGCACGTGGTGTACGGCGTGATCGGCTTAAAAACGCACTCAAAGGTTGCGCTGGTGATCCGACAAGAGCAAGAGCGAGTTCGTTGTTACGCCCATATCGGTACAGGAAATTATCACCGTGAAACCGCAAAACTCTACACCGACGTGGGTTTGTTTACCTGTAAATATGAATTCACTGACGATGCCGTGGAGCTTTTTCACTTTCTCACCGGTCGCAGTCTCAAGCGGAATTATCAGAAGATATTAGTGGCGCCCATCAATATGAAGGACAGTTTCGTGCAAATGATTCGCCGCGAGGCTGAACATGCCAGAGCGGGGCGCCCGGCTCGGATCGTGATTAAATGTAATTCCTTCGAAGAAGCCAGTGTCGGCCGCGAATTGTACGAGGCTTCACGTGCCGGTGTGCAGATCGATATGATCATTCGTGGCTTTTGTTCTTTACGTCCAAGGGTTCCTGGAATGAGCGATCGTTTGAAGGTGATTTCGGTGATCGGGCGTTTTTTGGAACATTCCCGCATCTTTTATTTCCAGAACGGGAAGGGTAATCCGCTCGAGGGAGATTTTTTTATCGGCTCGGCAGATCTCATGTACCGCAATCTTTTGGCGCGAATCGAAGTCGTCGTTCCGATCGAGGAGCCTCGATTGCGCGAGCGATTGATGGAGATCTTTGATGTCATGCTTGGTGATCGGCGCCAGGCATGGGAGATGCAATCTGACGGCAGTTATGTGCAGTTCAAACCAAAGCCTGGTGAGGACGATTTGGGTACACATCGTCGCCTTATGGAACTCACGCGTTCGCGCTATGCTCGTGCTCTCGAAGAACAGGGGATTGAGGAGTCATGAGGCTTCTCATCGTACGTCATGCGATCGCTGAAAATCGAGCTGCGTTCTTTGGCGAAGACGATGATCGCCCTCTGACCACAGAAGGTATGCGGAGGATGAAAAAGGCCGCCAAAGGCCTGAGTCGGTTTCTTGCTGAGAAACCATCTCAGATGATGGTGAGTCCGCTGATCCGTGCATTGCAAACGGCCGAGATTCTACAAAAATCCTGGCCCGGGATACAGGTTATGACAACGGAAGTTTTGCGCCCGGACGGCGATGTTCGAGAGTGCGCGAAATGGCTGGCCTCAATTTGTGCGGGTGCTGACGATTTTCTTGCGATTGTGGGACACGAGCCTCAGCTTTCAACATTGGTTTCTTGGCTAGTAAGTGGTTCTAAGAAATCACAGTTTGAGATCAAAAAGGGCGGCGCCTGTTTGCTTGAGTTTGCGCAAGAACCGAAAGCTTCCCACGGGCGTTTACTCTGGCTTGCGCCCCCGGCTTTGTTGCGCTCGCTAGCGTGACCTGAATTTCGCTCTTGAGAGGCCTGTTGATGGCTGTGTCACTCAACTAAGCGGGCGCGGGCGTCGCGAGCGAGAGCAAAATCAGTTTTTGCTTTCGCCTTTTTCATCGCGCTATCAAAATCGCTGTGGCCGGTGAGGATCTCTTCAATCGCTGTCATCATATGTTCTCGCATCAACTGAAAAACCGGTGTGAGTGCACCTTGCGTGGCGATAATTTCAGGGCTGGAGCGCACTTGTTCGATTGCCGTCCATGCCACCGGAAAGCGTTCGTAAAAGCCTTCAGCTTTTAGACTCTCGATCACGTCATTGCGAATCGGAAAATACCCGGTAACCGAGTGCCATTTTTTCTGCACCTCGGGACTCGCCATGAATTTTACGAAGGCATAAGTGGCTTTTTCGGTGTCGAGATTTTTGCTCT
>SXRI01000288.1 GCA_005793615.1 Bdellovibrionales bacterium | reverse complement strand
GACTATGAAAACACAAACTCAGGTTCCCAATACCCAGACGTTGCCCTTAGTGTCCTTGGCAAACCTCGTCACGATCGCAATTGCCGCGCTCCTTCTATTGACGCCATTAGTCGGATCAGCGGGAGTCGAATACGACTCAAATCAATTGATGATCAAGAACGCCGAGGAAATCTCGGAAATCGTACGTAAGAAAATCAAACGTGCGCAAGAAATCCAGGCCAAACAAGAGGACAATGGCGGCGCCACTTTTTTCGCAGAACCAGACGCCGTCGAAGAGTTGATGGCGGCGATGCGAGTCGTACTCGCCCGACCGGACCAGGACGGTACTCGCGCCACCGCCTTCGCGCGGATCCGCAGAGAGTTAGTGGACCTACATTCCCTCGATAAGGCGCTGATGGACCTGACCCGCGAAGGAATCTCTGGACTAAAGGATAGCAAAACTCCCCCGCGACGAGCCGGTACCTACATCGTGTACCTCGAAAACCTCATGGCCGAAGTCAAACCAGAGATGACCAGTAACGCCACTTTCAAACGCGTCATCGAAGAAATCCGCGATGCCGATATCCAGATCTCCGACGATCTCAAAAAGAAGATCGTTATGCGTTCCATGGCCAAGCCCATTTCTCCCTCTGAAACCGCCGCCAAAATTCTACCGAAAGACCAGTCTAAAAAATAGCCACTCTCTTCAAGCCTCCTGACCCCAATGCCGATAGCGGTATTCGGAGGAGGCTTAAGACTTTGTATACGGCCGTTCAACGTCAGTTGATTATCTGGACCAGCGTCCTTGTCGCTGCCTTAGGCATCGTCGTGGTGTTTTCATTTCTTCAGCCACCGACTTCGCAAGAGGCACTCTTTACCAGTCGCGCCTATGCCCGTAAGCACCCCAAAATGCGAAAACTTGCCTCAGAAGTAAAACAAGCAACCCAACAAGTCCCTGCAGCGAACACGGAGAAAACCATTGATCTCGCCATCGCCAATGGCAGCAAAGCGCAAGCCATCGAAGTCAAACTCGATTGCAGCGGCGTGAAGCATGGGCAATTTGAAAATTCAGTGAATCAAATGCGTTTTTCGGGTCAATTGTGCGCACAACACCAAGAAATTTCATCGACGGAAATTCACAATGAAGCCAATGGCACCAGTGCCACCGTGTTCTTTCCGACTCCCAACAGTTTCACCACCGACTACATTACCTTATCACCTGGACCCAATCGAATCCGTATTCTCAATTTCCTTAAAAACGGCTCTCGTGAGCAACGAGAGTTTTTGGTCGAGCGCACTCCCGCAAGCAACAAGCCCACCGCAGCAACCCACTAAACTCCCTTTGCTTCAGAAGACGTATGTGAGGCCGGCGAGATATTTTGATTCGCGCGGCGACTGCCCCGAGTTCGCAACGTATGTCGATTGTGTCAGCGACCCACCAAAACTCGGGGTGAACCCTTTGCGCTCAATGACAGCTATCGTTTGGTCAAAGGTCTGATAATGAGTCTCGACACTGATCGAAGAGGTCAGCGCACGACCGATCGACAGAGTGGTTTCAAGAACAGGCGCCGGCCCGAAACTTCCCGGATCCATTTGTACGCGCACGCGCAGTAAGTCGAAAAATGGATTGGCCATCCGCACATCAAAAGTATTACCGGCGATCGAATACTGGGCATCGAAACGAAACTGCGCGACTTCGACCCGAAACTCTTTGATTCGTTCTTTGGCTTCCCAAGCAGGGCGCAGCTTAGGATCATTTTGAGCGTAATTGTCGAGGTGATACTCAAACAATCGCCGCATCACAAACTCGCCATAGCGGCGTTTTTCATCATCCATCTCCTGCGCGGTGCCCGTAAAACCATGAATGTCAGCAAAGTAGGTAAATCGATTCGGCGAATTGTAAATCCGTTCGGCCTCTGTTCGCCCAAACCGTTCTTCGTAGCGATCGCGAAACTCCCTCGTGAGCTTTGGATTGAAGATCTTCGAACCTAAATCGCTGGAAGTACTCGGCGGAGGCGGTGGCAACAAGAGATCGCTGTATCCAGTATCGCGCTCGTTCTGCGTACTCTCAAGGTAGCCGCTATGCGGACCATAGTCGCGCTTGGCAAAAGCTAGCTCTCCGGTCGCCATTGCGACTAGAAAAACAAGCCAAATCCAGATTTCGTTATGGCGCCTGAGCATGTCTAGGCTCCTTATCTAAAATTGACTTGCAAGTTTTGCACCTTCGAGGAGGCTATAACTGTTGGGAATGACTTACCGAATCTAAAGCTGAATACCCTTTTGGAGAGGGGGTGCGGCAATTTTTCACATATGAGATGAATAACTAGTAATTCCCGTAATTTAACGTAAAAATGGATCACCGTAAGGACCGTCAAATGACTGGCGAAAATGGCCCGATGTCTGAGAAGTCAAAGGAACTAAATCCTACGCTCAAGCACCTGAAACAAAAGAGTGACCTCCATTTAAGCCGCAAAATTTGGCATTGCGCCGGCATTTGCGGTATGGCTGCGTTTTATGCCTTTATGCCTACTCGCTTGGCATGGATCGCGCTCTTAAGCCTTTCGGCCTTTATTCTTCCCCTCGACCTTTTGCGTTTGAAGTACCCTGGGCTCAATCGCACAACGATGAGAGTTTTTGGCCCGGTGATGCGCCGTCATGAAACCGGTGCCCTTTCAGGCTTTAGCTATCTTCTCATCGGAGCTATGTTTCTGCTCTGGCTCAATAAGTTCCACATCGTGACCTTGACCCTGTTGTTTCTAGCGTTTGGCGATCCGGTGGCGAGCTTTTTTGGACTGCGCTTTGGAAAAGATAAGATACTCGGTTCGAAAACACTTCAAGGAACCATGGCGGCGTTTGCGGTTTGTACGATTATTTCTGCCATCTATTATTATTTCAACAACATCATGACTGAACGTCTCTTGATCGTAGCTCCATTGTCGGGTTTGATTGGCGCCGCTGCCGAATTGATTCCGATCGGAAAGATCGACGACAACCTTAGTTTCCCCGTTGTGGGAGCGTGCCTTCTGTGGCTGTTGTTTACCGTCTATGGTGGCTTTGGAATTTGAAAGGATGGTTCAAGTGGGCGATTCTTCGACCAGCAATAAAGTCAGCGACAACGGTTTTTTACCATTGCGTCGGCGGCGTCTGCGCATGCGCCCAGGTATGCATATTTACATTTTGCCGAATCTGATCACGACGATGAATATGTTCTCTGGCTTTGTCGCGATCGTGAAGGCTATTCAGGGAGATTTTGAGTTCGCTGCCTATGCCATCGTCGCCGCCGCAATATTTGATCAACTGGATGGACGGGTGGCGCGTTTGACCCATAGCATGAGTAAGTTCGGTGCCGAGTACGATTCACTTTGCGACCTTGTGAGCTTTGGCGTAGCTCCTGCGATAATGCTCTTTCTCTGGGCCCTGCAACCGCTCGGACGCATCGGCTGGCTTGCGGCCTTTCTCTACACGGCTTGTGGCGCTTTGCGACTGGCGCGCTTCAATGTGCAAGCGAACATCGTAGAGAAGAATTACTTCCAAGGATTACCGATTCCCATGGCTGCCGGTATTGTCGCCAGCTCCGTGCTCGCCTTTACCGATCTCAGCTGGGATCCAAAGGGTCATTTTGGCCTGTTGGCAATGACCGTTCTCTTAGCTGTGGTTATGATCAGTACGTTTCCCTACCGCAGTTTTAAGGACATCGATCTCAAACACCGGCTACCGTTTCACTACATCGTGGTTGGCCTCGCCCTGATCATCCTGGTCGCCTATCGCCCTGAGGTAATGCTCTTTGTCGTCTTCATGGCCTATGCCGTTCTTGGAGCGGTCGTCGGCCTGCTCGGCTGGGGTAAGCCCTCGAAGCATTTACCACTTGAACCAATGCTCACAACCGGCGAAGGTGATGATCTTCACGAAGAAATCGATGAAGAGGAGCCGTCGAAGTGAACAATTCAGTTACTAATGGCATCAACGTCGGCGTCGTTGGTGCGACCGGGGTCGTGGGTGAAACCTTTCTTGAACTTTTAGAGGAACGCAACTTTCCTCTTGGAGATTTGCGCCTGTTCGCGAGCGAAAACTCGCTTGGTAAAACCCTTACTTGTCAGGGTCGCGAGTTCCCGGTTCATCAACTCGGTGCTGATTGTTTCACGGGTCTTGATTTGGTGTTCTTCTCCAGTGGCGACGAAATTTCTCAAGAATGGGCGCCGCAGGCCGTAGCTTCTGGCGCTATCGCGGTCGATAACTCGGCAGCCTTTCGCATGAACAATGCCTACCCACTTGTTGTCCCTGAGGTGAATGGCGATCTCTTGCCCAAGCGCGGTCAACCGACGATTGTAGCCAACCCCAACTGTTCAACTATCCAGTTGGTGGTCGCGCTCGCGCCGCTTGCAAAAAAGTATGGCCTAAACTCTGTGCGCGTCGCGAGTTACCAGTCGGTCAGTGGTGCCGGTCGCAATGGCATCGAAGAATTGTTTTCGACCACCCGGCAAGCACTTGAAGGCGAAGAGATCACTAGCAGCGCCACCTTTCCGCAGCCGATCGCCTTTAACTGTGTGCCGCAAATCGGGCGCTTCGGCGACGACGGTTTCTGTACTGAAGAAATCAAAATCATGAACGAAACACGCAAGATTTTGCGTCTGCCGCAACTGCCCGTATCGGCTTTCACCGTTCGCGTGCCCACTCTCAATGCTCACGCCGAGGCCGTTTGGGTTACGCTCAACCAACCAGCCAACCAGCCGGCACTCTCGCTGAGCGAGATCACCGCCACTCTCACCGATGGCAAAGGTCTCGAGGTCGTAAACCCAGCCAAAGGTCCAGTCTACCCGACACAAAAAACCGCCTCTGGACAAAACCCCGTGTTCGTCGGTCGTATTCACCGCGACCTCTATGACGATCGCACTTGGCTGATGTGGGTTGTCGCCGACAACCTCCGCAAAGGCGCCGCACTCAACGGTATTCAGATTGCTGAGCATATTTTTGACTTAAAATAAACCGCGTGCTGCAATTGCACTCATGCGTAGATTGCAGCTTATCTCGAATATATTTTGGCTCCTCGTCCTCGGGTCGTTTACGACACCTCAGTTCGCGCAAGCGACAGTAAAAATCACCGCTGTTAACGGCGCCTCCCATGAGGTTTTGCCGGGCCAGACCACCAGTCCCACTGCCACGCCATCACCGACTGCAGGCACTGGCAAGACCGAGATCTACGGCGGCACGGCTGGGGTTTTTACTGGACTCGGCACCAACTCTACAAACAAAACGTTCGATACCTGCCTCTGGGCTACGCCCGCGATTCCTTTGTTGGCCTGTAATAATAGGGCGATCGACGCAAACGTCTATCTCACGATTACCTACACTTCCGATAAGGCTGGTTATCCAGTTTTGATCAACTCTGGCTCCGGAACCGCAACGAGTGTTACCCCCACCAATTGGCCTACAGCACCTGTTGCCGCCGGAGCTACCGGCTCGATTACCTTTAGATGGGGTGACGTCTGCGCCTCAATGGCCACCACTGCTTCCGGTGGTGTGAGCATCGGTAACGACTGCCAGGTCGCTCCTGACACGACAGCCGCAACTCAAACCTTCACCCTTGGCATATTAACGGTGGGCAGCACCGCGACCACCGCCGACGCCGACGCCGGAGCTTCGATTGGGATTTGGGTCAGCAATGGCATCGGACAAAGTGATGTCGGTCAGCTCGGTGACGGTTCTTCGACGGTCGGTCTCTGCGAAGATGCGGGCGCATCTGGGTTGTGTGCCTTTGCCATCGGTAACGGTGACGGCAAAGTCGTCTTGCGTAATCTAGTCCCTGGCCTCAATTTCCCGACAGGAGGCCCTCTACCTGCCTTTGCCGTGCGCTTACTTTGGGCGCCAGGCAGAGACACCTTTAACCAAATCACTACCGCGGTTGGTCCAGATCGTTATCGAGATTTGGACCTCGACCAAACTTCGGGTGCCTCGCCTTCGGTCAGTCCTTCGCGCGTGACGGGCTTTACCAATGACGAGTGGTACTCCTTTAAGGTCGCCGTCGTCGACATGGCACAGAACGTCGGTTACTACACCGCAACCGGTACCGTACCCGGCCCCACTAACCCTGACACCTACTGTCTGAACTCGACAGGCGCTAGCGACCTTACCTGCCACCTGGGACATCCTGGCGAAGTTGTCGGTGTGCTCTCTAAGGATCTCACCTGCTTTGTCGCGACGGCCGCTTACGGATCACAAATGGCTCCGCAAGTAGAAACCTTCCGCCTCTTTCGCGATCAATTCCTTTATGCCTCAAAATGGGGCGTTAAATTCGTGAAGCTTTATTACAAACATAGCCCTCAGTACGCGCGTATGATCGCTCAGTCAGAAACCTTGCGCGCCTTGGCCCGGGCTGCACTTCTGCCGGCTCTGATTTTCGCATGGTTATCCGTAAAGCTCGGCCTCGCCATCGCTTTGGTCTTGAGTCTTTTGGGTATCGCAGCACTTGGACTTCTGAGTTTCGCCGCCGTTTCAATCATCCGCGATCGTCGTCGCACGCGGGAGGCCCGTTGCCAAAGCGCCACATAACCGCATTGCTTTTCTTGGGAGCATTGGCCGCAGCTGTTACGCCTGGATTTACCAGTCACGCAGCGGTCGACCCCGAACAATCCGGTGAATCCAGTGAGTCCGTACAAGATTCTATCCAGGAATCCATACAAGAGCCGTTAGTTGAAGAAAGACCGCCGCCGCCCGAGCCGCCGTATCCCGGCTCAGAGGAGGGTAGTTTTGCTGCCGATCCCTCGATTCTCAACGCCCCTCAGACCGCCGAGGCCCCCGAGCCGCCGCTGCCTCGGCCGATCAAGGTCGACGAGAATGAAAATTACTATTATGGCACTGAGGTCGCGCCGCCCAAGTTCTCTGCTACTCCAGGAGTCGATGCACCCGTCGATACCAAATCAAGCGGCGAATATCGCTACGATTCCAATCCGCAGCCACCGAGCTATAAGGGCGCACCAGGAGTCGAGCGCCCGGTGGAAATGCACTCCAGCGGTGCGTTTCAATACAAGCTTCCAGTGTCGGTCTCCAAACATGCGGCGTCTTTTTCGTTTGGCCTTCTCACACCCCCAAAGCTCTCGAACGCCAGCAATAGTCTAACTTTCGGACAAATCTATGGCCAATCATCTCTACCCATTCTCTTGCTTAGTTATGAGCTGATGCGCCTGAACACCGCCGTCGGACGTATCGGAGTCGTTATCGGTAGTGGTCTCGCGGTGGCCTCCGCACAAGGCCACTTCAAAGACCCTACGCGTGCCGCGGAGGTACCCGATGAGCGCTATACCTTTGCGCTCTTCCCGAACACTGTAACCGCTCATTACCGCTTTCAATTCTCTGACAAACAGATTTTCGTCCCCTTCATAAATGGCGGCGCTGGATATTACACGGTAGCCGAAATTCGCGACGACGGTGCCCGACCACGCCTAGGTGGTGGTGCGGTCGCGGTTGGTGGCGGTGGTGTTCACCTGCTGATGGATTGGGCTGACATACGCTCATTGCGTCGCCTCGAATCGGAATACGGGATCAATCACGTTTGGTTCACACTTGAGGGCCGAGGTGCCGTTACTCTTGGAAGCGCCCTCGATTTTACCTCGGCTTCTGGAAATGCCGGCTTCATGATGGAATTTTAAGCAGCCGTGTGTTATACGGCTCTACTTGAAAAACGAAACTCCGCCTCCAACAGATTTACCGGACGATCCGTCGACCGACTCGTCGACCGCTTCTTCAGCTGCGTCATCGCCACGCGCTCCCTACCGCCAGTGCGCGCCTGGGTTCTTTCGCACGCGTATTCATGTCTCTTATGACGGCACTGATTTTTCCGGCTGGCAGAGGCAAACGAAGCTGACCTCAGTCCAAGGGACGCTCGAGGCCGCGATTTCGAAGATTTACGCGCAACCGATTCGCGTTCTTGGCGCAAGCCGAACTGATTCCGGCGTTCACGCCAATCAGCAGGTGGCACATTTCGACGCCCCCCGCGACCCATCAACTTTTGACTTACGCTAC
This sequence comes from Bdellovibrionales bacterium, assembly GCA_005793615.1. Lineage (GTDB taxonomy): Bacteria > Bdellovibrionota > Bdellovibrionia > Bdellovibrionales > JAMPXM01 > SXRI01. The sequence goes on along the minus strand of SXRI01000288.1, from coordinate 630 downwards.
GCCATTCAATGCCTCACTCCTGAAAGCATCGTGATCAAAGAGATCTTTCAGGCGCCAAGTGACTTTCACGCCATTGCCTGTGTGACCGACAAAATTTACAAATATCGCGTGGTCAATCGCCGTGTCCCGAGCGCAATTCGCGGCCGATTTACCTACTGGGTGCGTTATCCCCTGAATCTCGAACTTTTGAACGCCGCTTCAAAATTTCTCGTCGGCAAACAGGATTTCAAGAGCTTTCAGAGCTCCGGTACGATCGTACAGACCACGGTGCGAACAATTTCTGAAGCGTATTGGACTCAAGTAGATGAAGATACACTGGAATTTACAATTCGTGGCGATGGTTTCCTGAAGCAAATGGTACGCAATATTGTCGGCACCCTTGTCGATCTCAACCAGGATGAACTGCCGCCAGAAAGGGTTCGTGAGCTTCTGGCGCTCGGCGACCGACGCCTTGCCGGGCCAACGGCCCCACCGCAAGGCCTCTTTTTGAATCGAGTGAATTACCCCGATTTTATTGACAATAGGTGCCGTAAGCTTTAGAACCTTTTACTCTTGTTTTCGTACCTGAGAAGTCTTGCTTATTTGGTTCGCAAAAGCCGTTGAAAACCAATGACCAGTGCGAACGTCTAT
>SXRI01000287.1 GCA_005793615.1 Bdellovibrionales bacterium | reverse complement strand
GAAATATCGCCAAGACCGCGGGTAACTCATTGGGAAGTATCGCCATCGCCAAGGTCAAGGCTACAAGAATTCCGCCAGTCCAATCCTCCCGGGTTATGGCATAGATCAGAAACACCGCAATACAAACTACGACCGCCAGCCAGGCCGAGCGGCGCACGAGAACATCGGTATCGCACTCGAGCTTGGTGCGTTCGCGAACCGTCGTTTGCAGGGATTTACCGATTTTGCCGATCTCTGTTTTTAAGCCCACCGCCGTGACTTGCGCCACACCTTGGCCGCGCGTGATCGTGGTCCCGGCAAAAACTGAGGTATTGACTGATTTTTCGACCGGCACGGATTCGCCAGTGAGAAATGATTCATCAGCGGCGATACGGTCAGCAACTAGAAGTCTGGCATCAGCGGGAACTCGGTCGCCCTCATTGAGTAATATCAGATCCTCACGCACCACCTCACGGCCAGCGATCCGAGTCTTGACTCCATCACGAAAAACAAGTGCTCGCGGACTAGAAAGATCACGTAAGGCTTCCAGAGCCCGCTCCGCCTTTTGCTCCTGAATAACGGTAATACCAAAAATCAATGCCAGAAAACCAAGAAGCATGAGTGCCTCTTGTTGGTCGCCAAGAAAAAAATAAACAGCGCCGCAGCCAAGAAGAAGGTAGACCATTGGCTCTTGCAAGGCCTCGAAGGCAATTCGCCATAATCGCCGCTGAGTTTCGATAGGAAGCTCGTTATAGCCCTCTTCCTCTTGACGACGTCGAACAAGGGCACCGGAAAGGCCCGTCAAATCCAGTTTCATAGCTTGAACCTCGTCAACATTATAATGCGTATGCTACGATACCGAAACAATTGAATTTAAATGCAGGGAACTCCAAATGACAGCACCCAAGGCAGCTAAAAAGTCGAGATACAAACAGGCCGAAGGAAAGCACTGGATCGAAGTTCGCGTGCGCAGCCCTCAGCAACTCTTTGATGCCCGCGATCCGGCGCCCTTTCGCGAGCGTGATCTCGATGATGATTGTGTCGCCTACATTGTGGCGTCGGCTCGTGAAGTTCCCGTGAACGGCGCCCTCAAAATCGCCATTCATATCGAAGAGCCTATGAAGGATTTGACCAAGGATTCGATCAAAGAGTCGATTCACGAATTTTTCGCCTACCAACTCGAACTTCAGAGAAGTGAATTGAAAGCCTTTTTGCGTCGCTCTCAGGTGACCCTCGTTCTTGGGCTTGGTGTTTTGGCGGCCCTTCTCTCAATCGCGCAAAACATCCCCGTCTCTCAACCGCCGGGGGCGCTGGGGATCTTACGGGAAGGCCTGGTTATTTTCGGCTGGGTCTCGGTGTGGAAACCGATCGAACTGATTCTATTTGATTGGTACCCAATGGTAGAGAAGCAGCGCCTCTTCCGGCGCCTTCTTGAGGCCGACATCGACGTACGATTTTCAGAGACGCCGACCTGAAGGAATCAAATTTTAACGCGGTAGCCAACACCTCTTACGGTATCAATGAGGTCGCCGCTATCGCCCAATTTTTTTCTCAGACCGAACACGTGAGTATCAATGGTACGACCCACGACAGAAATACCCTCACCCTGAATTTCAGCGACTAACATCGCCCGCGTCATAACACGGCCGCGATTCTTGATGAGGTTGGCCAGCAATTTAAACTCGGAAACCGTCAACGTCAGAGGCTCACCAGCGCAACTGGCCTCATGCTTTTCAACATCGAGAACTAGATCGCCGGCTCTGAGAAGATTTTCTTCATTCTTACCTTGGTCACCCGCCACCAATGTGCTTTGTCGACGCAACAACGCCCTCACCCGCGCCATCAAAACACCGGGATCGAAGGGTTTGACAACATAGTCATCGGCACCGGCCTCAAGGGCCTCAATTAGATCGTCAGGCTCGGAGTTCGCGGTCACCATAAGCGTGGCCGGACTCACCTCTTTATTGCCATGCAGATACTTTACAAAGCCAAGTCCACTCATCCCCGGGAGCATCCAGTCGACCACGGCAAGGTCAAAGTTCTTACCGCACATCGAGGGTTCGGCCTCTTCTATCGATGCGGCATCGACAACCTGGTGCTGGTCTCGCTGCAGGTGGAGTTTTATCAGATCACGGATTTCAGCTTCATCTTCAACCACTAGAATGTTCGCCATTGCGCTGCTACCTACGTTTTCGTTTAAAACTCTTACGCACGAATCGAAGTCTTAGCCACGCCCACAAACTTCGTAAAGAGAATCCCAGCGATTGACAGAAACCTGACAAATCGAGCTGCGCCTGGATGAACGTCCGTATCCGCTCAAAGGAAGTCAGTTGGGAGCTTGCGTCGCTTTTCGGGCTCTTGTTAGTCTATAGTTTGTGAAACAGGTTCGAATCGTTAACCGGGACGCTTGCCGGCACCTTTGCAATGCAGGTCTTTTGGTCATGAGTTTGGCCTGTGCATCGCAGGCAAATGCCGGGCGATTGAGCCTCACAGCCGGAGGCGCCTATGAATTGTTCTCATATCGCGAGCATCTCACCGCACCGTCCAAGAGTACCGAAACCTCCTATGTACCCACTGCGATCATTGCCGCTCAGTGGTATTTGGGTGATGGATTAAGTCATCTGCGCTTTCGCTATGAGATCTGCCGAAGCATTGCTTCCGCCTATGATGGCTCCGATCTGAATACCGGTGCACCCGTCACAGCAACCAATGTTCTTGCCTTCAACACCCTTGAGGCCACCGCTTACCTGGCTCTGGGTGATTCAATTTTTGGGTATATTGGTTATGGTTATCGGGTCTGGCACCGCCTTTTAGCGGGCAATCCCGGTTATCTTGAAATTTATAAATGGTACTACATGCCGATCGGCATGCAGTGGTGGTGGAGTAAAACTGGCCTGATGGATTTTGGCGTCGATTTTTCCGTT
>SXRI01000286.1 GCA_005793615.1 Bdellovibrionales bacterium | reverse complement strand
CCTGCAGCTATCGCCTCATCGCACTTATCAATAGGTCTAGTGGTTTCGCTTTCGCCAAGATCTTGGTCTAGTTCTGATCGTCCGCCGTTCGCGTCCCATTTTGACACACTCTCGGTAACATTATTTACCGGTAAACGCGTTGGTTTGAATTAATACATCAATCGCAATGGTTTAGTTGGCTATAGGTCTTGAACTTTTGCGCCGGAAATCCGAATAGGAGATGCGAAGAGAAACCATATAAGCTTTTCGACGAGAGTTGACCCGCGATGAGCGGAGATAGGATGGTAGAAGTGGCAAAAGCTGTCAAAACTACGAAATCAGTGAAAAAGTCGGTAACTAAAGCTCCCAAAAAGGCCGCGAAAAAATCGCCGAAAAAGGTGCAGGCGAAGCCAGCCAAGAAAACCGCCGCCAAGAGTAAATCAACCGCTAAACCGAGCCCCAACAAAGCCAAGGCGCAAGCTCAAGGAAAAGCCCACGGTAAGGGCCACGGCAAAGCCCACGAAAAGAGTCAGAAGGCTGCGGAAAAACCAACGGGCTCATCGGTCTTGTGGAAATTCTTGGAACTTAAAGAGCAGCGTCGCAAACAACACTTGGCTGAGCAGCATGGACAGGGTCATCCGTCGCAAGGCAGTGGCGCTCAGGGCAGTGATGGCACCCATAAACGACACGAGAGATTCTCTCGTTTCTCCGGTCCTCGACGACGCTCGGCTTAAACTAAAAAGCCTCACCGCGATCACTGCGGCGAGGCTTTCTTAGATTCGCTTGGAAGTGAATCCGGAGCGAGATCAGTAGAAAAAAACAGGCGTCACTTAGTTCCTCTGGTTAGGTCAGTCACCACGCGATCGGCATGGTAGATCTTCGTCAGCGTTTCAAGTAAGGCGGCGCTATGAACCGCTACGGCGCGATTCATAGATTCATCAAATCCATAGTCACCACCCAGTGAATGAATATTGCCATCGAAGATCAGCCCCACAACTTCGCCCTTGCGATTTATCACAGGAGAGCCCGAGTTCCCGCCGATGATGTCGTTGGTGGAACAGAAATTAAAGGGAGTATTGAGATCGAGTGACGACTTTGCCTTGAGCCATGACTCGGGAAGTGCGAAGGGGTCGCTGCCGGTGGCGTGTTCAAAGGCGCCACCAAGTGTGGTGAGTGGACGAATATCTTCGCCATTCTCCCGGTAACCTTTGATCTGCCCGTAAGAGACACGCAAAGTGAAAGTCGCGTCAGGATAGTTGTCGCTGCCATAAACTGCGAACTTGGCCTTGGCGATTCTCTCGCTGTTTTTCTTGATGACAGCGTCGATGTTGTTCTCGTAATTGGCGCGCACCGGACGGGCGTCCATATCCACAAGCAATGCGAAGCGAATCATTGGATCATTGGAAGCAAGTACCGCTTCTTTGCCTCCCTCGAAGAGTCGCTTGCGAAGTTCTACGTCATGCAACTGAGTGCCCTTGATAACGCTTTCAGCGATCTCTCGCGGTGAACGGGTGCCGAGGATCCTCTTGACGATCGGATGGCTCGCGGTCAAATTCTCGCGCATTTTCGTTAGACCGAAGGTCAACATCTCGATTTCATACTCGTTATAAATTGGCGCTGAGCTAAAGAGTTCTTGTTTGATCGCCGGCAGATTAGAGTCGGCGAATTCCCGCAAACGTTTACCATTTGGTTTAGGCAACTCCTCTCCGGCGCGCACCAATGTGCGGGCGGTGCGGAAAAGTTTGGAGAACCAATTACGGTTGGCCTCCAGCTGGGAGTAAGCCGGAAAAACCGCATCGAGTGCACCGACAGCTTTAGAGATTTCGGTCCATGCATCGCCATAGAGCTTTTTCATTTTGGAATCTGCGTTGATTTTCTTGCGCAACTCGGTTTCTTCCTGCTGTTTCTTGCCAAAGAAAGTCTGGTCCTGCAGAGCCCCGAGACGGCCCTTCTGTGCCTTCAAGCTGTTTTCGACCGAAAATAGATCGGTTTCTGAAATTCGCTTCTGTTCCGCGCCTCTGGTGCCGAACTCCGTGAGAATGCCACGCAGCTCGGAAAGTGTGATCAGCGAGTGAAGTAACTGCGTGTCTCGTCGGAATTCCAGTTCACTGATGGTGAGCAGCCGGGAGGTTTTTCCGGGGTGGCCGGTGACGAAAGTCAAATCGCCATCGGCAGCATTGGTTTTCGACCATTTGAAGTAATGTTGATTAACGAGGGGTTTGCCGTCTTCATAAACACGAAGAAAAGTCGCATCGAGTGCAAAGCGCGGAAACATGAAGTTGTCGGGGTCGCCGCCAAAAAAGGCGATCGCCAGTTCGGGTGCAAACACCAAACGTACATCTTGGAAGCGCTTGTAGCGGTATAAATTGTATTTACCGCCGTGATAGAGGCTCACGACATCGCAGCGAGTATCTTTATTGTTGGCAATACAGTCTTTTTCGATCTGTGCCATCTCTGTTTTTAAGGCTTCGCCGAAGGCCGGCCCGGTGTGACCCTTTGTTGCCAGATTCATTCGCTGAGTTACGTCAGAAATCTCGACCAATCGATTGATTTCGATTTCCGGGCAGCGAACTTCGTCTTGTTCGGTCTTCGCGTAAAAACCATTGGCGACGTAATCTTTAGTCGGTGTGGATAGTTGTTCAATGCACGAGTGAGCGCAGTGGTGATTGGTCATGACCAAGCCGTTGGCGGATACGAAGCTGCCCGAGCAGCCGCCAGCCAAGCGAGCCGAAGAAAGGCGCACATGCTCGAGCCATTCTGGCGTCGCGCGAAATCCGTATTTTTTCTCGACTTTCGCCGTCGGAAAACCGTTGAGTGTCCACATGCCCTCATCAGCACGAGCCAGAGAACGAGCCAGAGAACCAAACATTATTGAGAGAGCCACCAAAAGAAAGACTTTATTTTTTTTCATAGTGCCGTCTTGTTTGACACAAGATCGTGAAAGAGTCCACCAAACTGTCTCCCAAGATGTCTCCCAAGATGTCTCCCAAGATGTCTCCCAAGATGTCTCCCAAAAATTCCATAGGACCTGATTTTGTTTCAGTGATCTGATTTGTAAAATCTAATAGGGGAAGTTTTCCATGAATTCGCGAAATTGCTAACGACTCTGATAAAGATTCTGGGCATTTGGCGCAGCTTGCCTTAAGGTCGCAGGCAGGTGAGACACTTCGACACTAAATCTATTATCAGGCCCTTATTGTGCGCGGTAGCTACGGGCTTTTGGGCCTATGGATTGATGGGGTGCGCGACCAGTAATGGCGTTGCTCATGAGTACCGCGAAGCACTTCGCGACTCCGATGACCTGGAGTCCAACGGGCATACGACCTTGAAAGGGCCTAGGACCTCACTCGTTATTATGGTGGATGGACTCGGGACATCGACTCTGAGAGCTGGCTTGAGAGCGGGTCAACTCCCAGAGATAACACGGTTTTTCTCAGCGCCCCATGGCAATCTTCGCGGATCTGAGTTCGTTCTCGCCCGTGGCAGCTTTCCGACGCTTACCTATCCCAATCTGGTGTCCCTCGTAACTGGCAGGGCTGTCGATGGACACGGAATTCTAGGTAACCGCCTGCTGGGCGACGAGGGCGAGATCATCGACTTCGAGAACGTACTCAATTGGAAGAAGCTTGAGCACAAGATCTCACCGATGACAGCATTTTCTGTCTTGCGGAATCGAGGGCAGGCGTCGGTCAGCTATTCGTATCCACTTTTTAACGGTGGAACCGCCAATCAAAGGCCCAGTTTCGAGGTAGCGGCCGGCTATGCTTCCAAAGATTACGATGTGGTCGATATTTACACTCTTGAATCACTGGGTATGTTCTTGGAATCGACTCCGGCGCACCGTTGGCCGCGTTTTATATTTGTGCACCTCATTAATGTCGATGGCGTTGAACATGAAAAGGGAGCAAATACGCCGCAGGTTCTTGAGGCCTTGCGAATACTCGATCGGCGTTTGGCCCCGATATTCCATTGGGTTCGCAAGGCCGAAAATGAAGGCCATCACACGGATACCGTACTAACATCGGATCATGGCTTCGTGAATGTGTCCTATCAGATTCCTATTGAGAAATTGGTGGCGCGGCTTCCTTCCGCTAAAGAGCTGAAACTCGTGGTCGACAATCGCGTGGCGTCGATGTATTTGCCGTCTGGGTGGTCCCTGCGTACTCGTCGTGAGGCTGCACGAGAGTTTTCACAAATATCTAAAATAGGTTGGACAGCGCTTCGCCAACGACTGCCGGCTGATGGCGAAGGAATTGGGCGAATTTCGATTTTTTACGCCAACGGCAGCGAGGCGCGCATTGACTTCAAAAATGCCCAATGTGACTACGGCCCTTGGGCCGCGCGATATACCTACGTGAACAAGGTTACCACGCGTGGCCAAAGTGGGTTTCATTGTCCTGAGATCTACGACGAACTTTCAGATACAGACAGTTATACCTTCGTTGTTTCGTCACTGCTTGAATATTTTCGCGCCGAAAAATCACCGGATCTGGTTCTCGTGCCGGATGACGATGCCGACTTTTCGGGTGCGTATCGAGGCAATCATGGCGGTCTGACAAGCGAAGAGGTGTTGGTGCCGATGTTGGCTCGACACGCCCGTCTTGGGCGAAAGGTTTTTCCGGTGCATCGCCTCTTACATAAACTTGAGATCTTTTCCGAGGAAAAACAATAGCCGTCAGCTTTTACTTAAGGCGCCGATTCACATCCTGGGCGGCCGCCTTTGCCGTGACAAAGAGTGATTCGAATCCTGGCAGCATCCAGTTGTCTTGGTTGGCGAAAAAAATCACATTTCGAAATGGCGCGCCAAGAATATCAACGGTCGGTTTTTTGCCGTTACCGCTAAAGACCCCGGTTTGTGCCAGAGGAAGCGGATGGGCCCAACGAGTAATACGAAGACTGACGGTCTTATCACTCGCAATGCCTAGACTTGGTAGAATAGCGGAGCGAATCTGGCGATCAAAACCCTCTTTGAGTTTTTCATAGTCCATGGCCGCGAGCTCGCCGCGAAGGTTGTCGTACGGTAAGGGTCGATAAATCGTCAGAATCATCCGCCGAGCATCAGGGTGCGCGAAATTTCCATAAATAGCGTCAGTTGCCACGGGAAAGCGATCGTCCTGTGCGCCCTGAGTGTCGACAAAGTAGGCGTCGAAAAACTTAGGTTGTCCCTTTTCGTCAAGCAAACTCTCGCCATCCACCAACAGGTTGGCGACTAAATAACTGCGGTAGCGAAGACTCTTGATGGCTACAAGTCGTTCGGGTTCAAGTCCTTCAATGACTTGGGCGGCAACGAACTTTGGCGCCGCAAATATCACTGCCTTTGCAATTACCGTCGTCTGTTTCCCGCTGGGGTCGATATAGGTTATCTCCGCGCCGCCATTGTCGTCGAGAACTCGTACTTTGAAAACCAAAGACTCGGTTCGTAGGCTAGTGAGCGGCACTGACTTCTTCAGGTGTAGGTTCTTGACTAGAGCTTCGGCGATGCCGGCGTTTCCGCCCGGCGCAACCAGAACCGAGTCGGAGTCGCCGGCAAAGAAGTTGAGCGCGGCGACGGCACTCGCTTCTGTTATTCGGGCCCCGAGGGCGGACCAGCAATAGCGGTCAAGTAGCGCTTCGATCTCGGGTTCTAGCGGTGCCTTGAGGTAGTTTTCCAAATGAGCTTTAAATGACAAGCGATCGATCTGGTCGATGTAACTGCGGTGATTCTGATCGGGCGGAGGGATCTGCGGATAAATTTGTCCGTTCTTCGAGTCACGAACATCGGCAAAGTAATCGCGAAGTTTGTTGAACTGTGCCTTGTTTGCGATCGTTGTACCTTTGTCCCAGAAGTTTCGATAGAGTTTTCCGTTGAGGTAGAGCGGTTCGTCATCGGTCGGTACGGACTTCATCTTTCCAAGAATCTCAATGTCCGTGAGAAGCCGATGCAGGTCGTCTCCTTTTGAGGGATTGCCGATGTAGGCGGCGCCGATCGAATATTCGAGCCCTTTCCAGGTCT
>SXRI01000285.1 GCA_005793615.1 Bdellovibrionales bacterium | reverse complement strand
GAGATCAGTTTCATCTTTGCCAGTCGCTCCGTATGATTTCGCCTTAATCTTCGACCAGAGTCTTGCCGCGTGATTCAATCCATGGCAACAAAGAAGCTGATGGAATCAGAATTCTTTGATCGCATTATTCACCAGCTCCAGATCCGCTACCCAGATAGCGCAGGCCGCTTCGATTTTCGCGCCCTTTTGTCGCCGCTTTTGTTCTGCCCGCAAACCATCTCCTTACCTATGGCGCTGAAGGCCGAAGCCGAGGATATCGTGCGAGCCTTCTCTCAGCTTCGCAGATTACCTGCGCGCGACCAAGCACTCAGTGCGCTCCCACCCGTGGTTCCCGACCCTGGAAATACCTCGGCACTGATGAGCTATGATTTTCATATCGATGAAGCGGAGCACTTGCGCCTTATTGAAATCAACACCAATGCTTCAATGAGTTTGATGGTTGAGGTACTCCATCAAGTTCACGGTGTTGTAAATCCATTTTCAGCCGATTTTTCGCGCGATATCCTCGAGTGCTTCAAGCTGGAGTTTGCGCGCGCGCAACCTCGCGGACTTAGCGCGCTTAAAACGGTTGCCATTACCGACGAAACTCCCGAATCACAGCGCCTTTATGCCGAATTTGTCGCCTACCAAGAGTTGTTCCAGCGCGCAGGAATAGATGCGGTTATTGTTGATGCCAGAGATCTCTTCTTTCAAAACGACCGCTTGCGTCTTCCCGATGGGCGCGTCATCGATTTAGTCTACAATCGACACACTGATTTTTACTTCGAAACTCCTGCCGCTGCGAGCTTGCGCGCGGCGATGCTCAAGCAGGCGGTGTGCATTACCCCGCATCCGCACGAGTATCGCCTGCTTGCCGATAAAGAACGGCTTGTCGAACTCGCGCGGCCCGGCGCGCTCGCCACGTTGCCACTTGATGATCATTCGCGCCAGGCGATTGAGCGCACTTTGATTCGCACCTTTAGTGTTGCCGAAAATGCAGATCCCGATTCGCTTTGGGCTGAAAGGAAGAAACTTTTTTTCAAACCGATGCGATCCTTTGGCGGTAAGGCGGCCTACCGAGGCGCTTCACTTTCACGCCGCGTCTTTGACGAGATTCTCAAGGGTCAGTACTTGGCGCAAGAATTCGTGCCCGCGCCAACAGTTAAACTCCCGGTCCCAGACACTGTCCCGGACGCGAGCCCAGACGCGAGCCCAGACGCCGAAACCAACGTAGAGTTCAAATTTGATCTGCGCTTTTACGTCTACGACGATCGCATTCAACAGGCGTGTGCGCGCCTCTATCAAGGGCAAATGACCAACTCACAAACCCCTGGTGGCGGCATCACTGTCATTAACTGGGTCTAACTGGCTCTCAAAATGCAAAAACGGCGAAATGGGTACCCCCCATTTCGCCTACAACGACTTCGAACTTTTCCATTTCCGGAGGAGGTCCGAATGTCGAACAAACCTACAGAGACATCGAGGCCGAGAATCTCGATATCTTGAATCCAACAGCGCGAACAAAGACGGCTTCTCGAACGAATCTCTTCGAGTTCGTGTCTCTCAAGACGCTACGATTCGAAATGATTACTGCGGCCGGCCGACTTCTGAACGTCAGCGGCACAAAGATACTGCGACTCAGTCAATCGACGGTAAGAAGGTAACTCTTCGAAAAGGTCCAGCATGGACTCGACGGCTTCGAATCAAGACAAAAACGCGCGGCCTGAAAGGCCGCTAGCTTTTGTCGCTTTTAGGCTAGTTCTAAAGATCGCCAAGCGTTTATTAGATCTTCTGACGTAACGTCCGATTCTGGGGATTGTTCCAGCGTGTTTCTCCCCGCGGACGGGGTGCCCACTTTTTATTTCGCCCAACTTTTCGGAGCAAACTTAGTACAGAGCGAGATGAATCAATAAGTAGCCGCGAACGCCGTCGCGTTCGCGAGTGTACTTGAGGAGATAGGCGCGATCGCTTACTCGCAAAAGTTGTGGCGACGCTGGGCTCGCACGCAAAATCTGCCGCAAATCGACCGGCTGTTGCCGATTGAGACTGCTTATCAGATGTTTGGGATTGGAAAGAACCACTCCGTAACCATCTTTGTCCTGAAAGAAGAAGAACTGCCTCGATGTGAAACCTGAACCTGCGGGTTTCAGAGTTGTCTCAAATTTCACCAATCCCGTGAGTGCCATCTCAAAATCAGGGCCGAGACGCTCAATTCCATCAGCGCAAGTGATTTCGGCACCCTTGCCGCCGCTCACCTCGCGCACAATCAAACGGGCCGGCGTAGACCCCTCAGCTTTTTTCTCAATGGCCATCTCTGCCAGAGTCGCTAGAAACAAACCGCGCGGTAGAGTTTCGCGATCAAGATCAACTACATCACCATCGGTATTCTCAAAGAGCGCAAAATCATCTGCAGCACATGCAACTGCTCCAAGGCCACCCGCAACTGATTTGGAAGCTGTCAATTCCGCCGATTGATTGGAAGACTTGATGGCGCTCCCTGGACCGTTTTTACCGGCAGTGCAGCCGATCCCGATCAGTAACAAAGCCAAAAGGCAGCTCAACCCAAGCCTGTTAAAACTGATCACTGCCATGATGCCTCCACCGGCTACAGCCAAACGCACTCAAAAACCGAGTGCAGAATGCTCCAAGTTACTGAAATTTACAAGGTTTTCCGCAATCGCCTGATTGAGAGACCTAACCAAAGTCGAGGTCAAACTTGAGAGCCTTGAACTGTGGTCCCAACCGCGATCCAACTGCTACCCTACTGCGGCCAAATTCAAGTCTCGCGGCATTTTGCCGATCAGGTCTGAGAAGATGTCAAAGCGAAACGCGGCTTTAAAAGGCAAAGCAAAGTTGAAGGTGGGTCAGGATGTACCAAAACTTGACTCGCCGTACTATTCTTTTGACTCCATTGATGGACGGCACCCATGGCAAGCAGCTGTGCCCGAAGGTTTTGTTGGCTACCCTGTACGTCGTCTCAATCACGGCAAAGTCATGTATTTCAACTTCGCACTCGCTCGTGAAATGGGACTCATTCCTGCGCATCATGACGATGTCATGACTCCTGAGTTGACCGAACAGCTTCTGAAAACTTTTTCGATTCAGATCTTGAACGAATACGATCAGATGAACTCGACTCAAGCACGAAAGCGCCAAGATAGTCTTAAACCTCATCCCTACATGGCCACTCGTTATCTGCAATTACAGCATGCCAATAAGCGTGGCACGACTTCAGGCGACGGCCGCAGTATTTGGAATGGCACCTACGCTCATAAAGGCTTTACATGGGATCTATCTAGCCGCGGAACCGGTGTTACCTGTCTTGCCCCCGGCGCAGTAGAAGCTCAGCGACCGTTGAAAACTGGTGCCGCGGAATTCGGATACGGCTGCGGTCTCGCTGATGTTAGCGAACTTCTTGGCTCAGCGGTGTTATCGGAGATTTTTCATTTGAACGGCATTGCCACCGAGCGAGTCCTGCTGGTGATCGATCACGGCAAGGGCTGTGGCATCGGTGTACGCGCATCGCGAAACCTACTGCGTCCTGCTCATATGTTTTTGTACTTGAAACAGGGTCGAATCGAGCCCCTCAAGCGTGCCACGGACTTCTTCATTCGTAGGCAAGTCGAAAACGGACGCTGGAAGTTCTCGTACGGCTCTCCCGACCGCTACCGCAAGATGCTCAATGAACTCTCCAGAGGTTTTGCGCGTTTCGCGGCACTACTGGAACGCAATTATGTTTTTGCGTGGATAGACTGGGATGGCGACAATATTCTCGCTGACCCAGGGATCATCGACTACGGAAGCATTCGACAGTTCGGACTACGCCATGATCAATATCGTTACGACGATGTCGATCGCTTTTCGACCAATCTCAACGAGCAGCGAGGCAAGGCACGTCTGACCGTGCAGGTTTTTGCGCAACTGGTGGACTACCTTGAAACCGGCAAACGTAAACCCGTTGAATCCTTCGAACGTCATTCGGCAGTTCGCGACTTCGATCGTGAATTCGATCATTCGTTACGCGAAGCCTTTCTGGCACAATGTGGTTTTGACGAGAATCAAATTTCAGCTCTCATGAATCAACAACGTTCGTTGGTCGAAAATCTCTACGGTGCCTTTCTTATGCTTGAGAAGGCCAAAACCAAAGCTGGCGAAAAGCGACTCCCCGATGGAGTGAATCGCCCTGCGATTTTCAATATGCGAACGGCGCTGCGTGAGTATCCTCTGGTTCTGATTCGCGAAAAAACCGAGCGACCCATCGCCAATCAAGACTTTCTGGATCTCATCACTTCATCACATGCAAAACGCGCCGACCTTCGTATGCGTGAAGGACTTCGTCAACGCCTACAGAACTTTCAGCGCCTCTATTTGCAAACCGCAAAAACGGTACAAACCTCGTATGGCGGCAGCAGCAACTGGTTTACTTTCCTAAAGGGACTTGCGACCCGGGCCGAGGATTTTAATCGCGCCGGTCGCATCACGGGTAATGGCGCAGAGTTCGTCATTGACGAAATTCTTAAGGCTCGCCGTCGAGGACTTTCGCTCCGCGAAATTCAATCAGCCATAGACCTGTTTATCTCCAGCCAGGCTCCCAAATCCGCTCTTGGTGGACGCCGCACGCGGCCGGAAAGCCTGCAGTCCAACGCCGGAAGGCTGTTCCAAGAACTCGTGAATATCGCCACCGAGTTTCAAGAAGATATTTAGACAGACGAGGAATTTCGGGTTTAAGATGCGCTCCACAGGGAGTGATATCGATGATTATCGTCACCGGAGCGAATGGTTTTATCGGCAGCGCATTGGTTTGGGAACTCAACCAGGCCGGTCGTGAGGATGTCGTTTGTGTCGACACCGTCTTGCTGAAAGAACGAGATGACCTCCTGAAAAACCGCCGCTACCACCAGTTTCTCGGAAAAGATCAAATCTGGTCATTCCTGCAGTCCTCTGAAGCGATCAAGTCGGTTGAGGCCATTTTGCATATGGGCGCTTGTTCGTCGACAACTGAAACGAACGTCGCCTTTCTCAACGAAAACAATGTCGAATACACCCGTCGACTGTGGAAATGGTGCACCGATTATCGCAAGCCCTATATCTATGCTTCAAGCGCGGCTGTTTATGGCGACGGTAGCCGCGGCTTTGATGACGCACTTCCGACATCGACCTTCACGCCACTCAACCCCTACGGAGAGTCGAAAGCAGCCTTTGATCGCTGGGCAGAATTGCAGACCGAGACGCCGCCGCTTTGGTTAGGGCTTCGTTTCTTTAACGTCTTCGGTCCGAATGAGTATCACAAGGGCTTTATGGCCAGCGTGCCCTTTAAAGCTTATGGGCAAATTCGCGACACTGGTCGACTGTCTCTTTTTCGCTCGCACAATCCCGACTACCAAGACGGCAAACAGATGCGCGACTTCGTTTATGTCAAAGACATTACGCGCTGGATGGTTGAGCTCATGAAACGGCGCGATTGCCGCTCGGGAATCTACAACATGGGTTTCGGCAAAGCGCGGACTTGGCTGGATCTCGCGAATGCGGTTTTTAAAACCATGGAACGCGAACCCGCCATCGATTGGATTGATGTGCCGATGGAAATGCGCCCGCGTTATCAATATTTTACCGAAGCGAAAATGGATCGCCTGCTCGCGCTTGGCGTTTCATCTCCACAATGGCCACTGGAAAAAGCCATCGACGACTACGTAAGAAACTATCTTTCAACACCGCAGATTAGTTATCTCTAGAAAAACGGACCTTAGAGGGAATCGGTTTATGTTGCCAGGACACTTAAAGCGTTACGTTGTCGAACAAGATTATTCGCGCTATACGCCCGTGGATCAAGAAGTGTGGCGCTTCATCATGCGCCAGCTCAAGGATTTTCATTCGAAGCATGCCCATACCTGTTACGTCGATGGCCTTACAAAAACCGGGATTGAGATCGATCGCATTCCTGACATTCATGTCATGAGTAAAAAGCTGGAGAAATTCGGTTGGCGCGCGATTCCCGTGAGCGGATTTATTCCACCGGCAGCATTCATGGAAATGCAATCCCTCGGCTATTTGCCGATCGCCTCGGATATGCGCACGATCGATCATCTGATGTACACGCCCGCCCCGGATATCGTGCACGAAGCCGCAGGGCACGCACCGATTCTTGTTAATGAAGAATTCGCGGCCTATCTCAAAGATTACGCGCAAGTCGCCAAACACGCGCTCATCAGCCACGAAGATATGAAGCAGTATGAAGCCATTCGTATACTCTCCGATTTGAAAGAAGATCCAAACTCAAGCGATGAACAGATTAAAGCCGCCGAGTCTGAACTCGGACGCGTAAGCCAAGCGATCTCACATCTTTCTGAGGCGGCGCTTCTTAGTCGCATGAATTGGTGGACCGCCGAATATGGTTTGATCGGCACACTTGAAAATCCGAAAATATTTGGCGCCGGTCTATTATCATCGATCTCTGAGGCGCGTGGTTGCCTTGACCGCAAAGTAAAAAAAATCCCATTGACCATCGATTGCATCAACTTTAGCTACGATATTACCGAACCCCAACCCCAACTCTTCGTGACACCCGACTTTGCTCGATTGCGAGAGGTACTGGAGCAGCTGGCAATGCGTATGGCCTACCGCCACGGTGGTTTGGAAGCATTGGCAAAAGCTAAATTGGCGCAAACGATCAACACCGTACAGCTCAATTCAGGTTTACAGATTTCAGGCCGTCTTAAGGATTACCAAATCGACGGCACAGACCCGGCCTATTTGCAGTTCGATGGCCCCACACAACTTTCGTTTACCGGCAAACAACTTCCCGGACACGGCACAAGTTACCATGCCCAAGGTTTCGGCTCACCGCTCGGTCATCTCGAGGCCGTGGCTCGCTGTCTCAGCGACCTCAGTGACTCCGACCTGAGCGAGCTCGGTGTCGCACCTGGATTGCATGTTGAACTTAAATTTCGCACAGGCGCCCGAGTGAAGGGGCGCGTAAAGGGTTTCACTCGTGCCGAAAGCGGCAAGCTCCTGTTGATTTCCTTTGAAGACTGCACCGTGACCCGAGATGGTAAGCTCCTTTTTGATCCCGCCTGGGGCATCTTTGATATGGCTTGCGGAACCTCGGTTCCATCCGTATATGCAGGTCCGGCAGACCGCGCGGCTTATGGCGAAACTAATGACTTTGTTGCCAAGGTCATTCCACGCAAAGTTTGGGATGCCCTCTATCAGCTCAAGCATCGTCTTTACCAAGAGGTCCGCGACATCCGTGAGGACTTGCTCACTGGCAAGATCGAGCCTAGCCAGGCCACTTCAGATCGACTCGACGTGCTCTCGAATCAACTTGAGAGCAACTTTCCGCACGATTGGCTTTTACGTCTTGCACTTTATGAATTGGGTCAGCAGGTGCCCTCCGCGTCTTGGTTGCCGCGTCTTGAGATTGAACTGAAAAACCTCGCTGAGGCTGATTCACAGGTTCAAGCACAAATCCTTGATGGCATGCGACTTCTGCTGTAATTTCTGCGGCGACTTCTGCTGTAAGTTCTGCGGTGAATGAGAGAGTCATGAACGAAACTTCCACAAAAAATTCTTCACACGGCCGCGTTCATGTTGTTCTGAACCGACCAATTTATCCTCGTAACGTCGGTATGTGTGCGCGTGCGATGGCGAACATGGGGATCTCGGATCTGATCATAATCGGTCCACGCGCCGATCTTTCTTGCGAAGAAGCCAAACAAGGTGCCGCCAACGCCCAGGCCGTTTTAGCATCGGCGCGGGTTTACCCGGATCTCAATGCCTTCTTCGCAAAGGAGGGCGAGGGTGTGCGCATTGCCCTGAGCGGACGTGATGGGCGTCTGATTTGCGCCAGCGGTTTGGAAGAGCGAACTAAATTACTAAGTACACCAGATCCGCTGTATTTGTTTTTTGGGCCCGAAGACGACGGTCTCGCCAACGAAGAAACCCGTCTCTGTCATCATGTCTGCCGGTTGCCGACCTACGGTTCGATCACGAGCCTCAATCTCTCACACGCGGTTTTACTGACGCTTTACATGGTACAAGCCGAGCGCGAAACTCCGACGGTTTCGGAAATAAACAATGAATCATTCGCGCCTTCACTAGAAGGCGCACAACCGCTGTTTTATCCGAGTGATAGTATTCGTAATTGGTTAGAGGCGCTTGGCTTTGATCTCTCCGCACGCCGGGTGAGTATTGAAAAAGTGATCAATCGAGTCTTCTTGGCCAACGTACCCAAACCCGATGATCTGCGTTTGCTCGATAATGTTTTGCAACAGACGATCCGCAAGCTTAAAGACCGCCGCGAGCGCTAACTTTCTCAGGCTCATCGTTCAAGGGTGCAGGAACTGTCGCACCCACTCAACCATGTAAGCGTCGATTTGATTTTTCTGTGATGGCGGATCGAAGGACCAGTGCCCACCATTGAAAACAAAAATCTGGTTGGTAACACCTTTAGCGTTCAAAGCACTCACAAAGTCGGTCGACTGCGCTAATGGCACGATCGTGTCGTTGTTTCCATGGAAAATCAGGGTAGCCGCCGACTGTGAAGTCACGTTGTTGATCGGCGAAGCTTTTGCGTACAGTTCGGGATCTTGTGCAACGGTCTTGCCGCCGAACAAACCAACCAGAGCAGTGCCACCTTTATTGAAATTCGGATTGGCGAGATCACTCGGGCCGAACAAATCTACCACGCACGAAACAGCCGGTGATTGGTCGGCATTGAGCTCCGAACGGTCACCGGGCCAAGATTTTTTCAGCGTTCCGAGCATCATTGCAAGATGACCGCCGGCCGAATCACCCATAGCACAGATGCGATTCGGGTCGATGCCACATTTCGCAGCGTTGGCTCGTATCAAACGGACCACATTCTGAACATCTTGGATTTGCGCGGGCCAAACGGTGTCAGGTCGGCCTGCGGTGATCAAACGATAGTTGATGTTGAAAACTGTTATGCCCTTTCGCTGAAACTGCTTGGCATACCACTCGGGTCCACCTT
>SXRI01000284.1 GCA_005793615.1 Bdellovibrionales bacterium | reverse complement strand
CGCTCCTGAAGAAGAACCGCCCGAAGCAATGGACTAGAGATCCACAAAATCTCCACGGTTTTTAGAATGATCCTTAGCAGGGCCTTTCTTGAAAAAGTGGAGGTTCGGGTAAGTGGTCTCAGTGAGTGGAACTGGCGCGATTGTTCAGAATCGCAAACGCAAATCACTTTCGGGAGTGAATGCCGAGCAAGTTCCCTTCGGTATCAAAAACTTGCGACATAAATCCGTATTGGCCAATGGAATATTTGCTTCTGTGGATTTTGCCGCCCACTTCTGCCGCGATTCGCTCTTCACGAGCGCAATCCTCGCTTCCAAAGTAGACGACCGAATTGATTCCGCTGGGAACAATATCTCGTGACCACACCAAGGCCCCGAAGCTCCTGCCAGTCTCGGAAGTGGAAATGCTCCACATCTCGAAATCCCAAGAGCGCGTGTCCATCTTACTAAGATGAAAGCCAAAAGTCCTTTCATAGAAGAACTTGGCCCGATGCATATCGGCCACGTAAATTTCAAACCATCGTAATGGGTTTTCCATTTTTTGAAATTAACCGTGATTGCGCTTAGGCACAAGTGATTCGGCGGACCGAACCTAGCAACTATGGAAAAAACCACCATTCCGCATAAGACGAGTCAATTTAAGTTAGTATCAAGGCGTCGCGAGGGCTCGATCGGCTTGCAGTAGGGCTCCGAGCGCGATGCTGGTCGTGAAGGCGTCAGACTTCCAATCGACTGAACCCAGCGCTCGCCCTAAGCCATTGGCGGTGAAAAAGGTCTCGCCTTGCCAGTAAAGATGACCACCTTGCGAACGCAGAATTCGGCTTAATAAAAATCTCGATCCGTCCGCGAGTGCTCGACG
Source organism: Bdellovibrionales bacterium (assembly GCA_005793615.1). Lineage (GTDB taxonomy): Bacteria > Bdellovibrionota > Bdellovibrionia > Bdellovibrionales > JAMPXM01 > SXRI01. The sequence continues at coordinate 3,159 of SXRI01000284.1, read as the reverse complement.
CACTCGCGAATCGCCGGGGGCGCCGAAACGCGCCAGCGCGTAGAGAGCGTACGCGGAGGCATGGGTGCGGTCCCCTATTTGATTGTTATCAAGATTGTACCAACCGCCATCGGCGGCGAGCGTCTTAAGAATATAGCCCACCATTTGTTCCCCATAGGGACGCATGCAGGACTCGCCCGCTTCATCGACGAGTGCCGCCGAATAATGGAAGTTATAGGTGTTGGGATAGTAGAGACCGCATTTGGCGTAATTTTCGCTCTGAACAATATAGCCCATTAAAGCGCACGATTGTGCACGCCCTTTGATGTTCGAATGATCAGTCAAAGACAGAAGTCGCAGCACGTTGAGATTGACGATACAATCGACGTCGTTGGTTTTAAACGGAATTCTCTTACCCTCCTCAGGCTCCGCAAAAAACTCCTTGGGCCGGCGCGGATCGTTTTCGTCATACTGCCAGGTGAGGAAAGCACCGGTATTCACCATGCGCATCTCAAGATTAATGCTATGAGGTTCACGCTTCAGGTCGCGAAACCGGGAGTAGGACTTGAGCGTGCCGGGTGGCAAATTCAACTTTTTACCCTTGAGAACCTTCTCGCTGTAAAACCGCGCCGTATATGAGACTGCCGTAGTATCGGCATCTTCGGGTACGTTTGTAAATCCCTTCCAATGCGGTGCCAGCATCATCGATGCAGTTTGATGAACGCGAACTCCTCGCCAGATTCGGGGTGGATAAAAATTGTAAAGATCACCTTCGCGAAAACGCTCGATACTGGGAAGTGCTTTGACGAGCATCGGTGGGATTTGCTGGAACTCGGGATGGTCCCGATAAATCAACGCCAGCTGGTTCATGATGCTGCCGGTGGTAAAGGCACTCGGTTCTTCATCGGAATCAAACGGATTCCCGACACCTATGATGATTGGAAAGAGGCTCGCGTAAATTTGAGCGCGCCATTCTCCGGCAACATAGATTCCATCCGGACGCTTGACCTGGGAATTGGCGATAAACTTCAAGTTGGAATTCGCGATTTGCGCCAAGGAGCGCACGCGTTCCTGAGCCTCGGACTTGGCTACCATGGTAATCGAAAGACTCACGACAATAGCCAATAAAATCAGAAAATTTGGAACCTTCATACGTAAACCCCTTGGAGGTGGCCCATCAGTCAAAAAAGCGCAAGAACCTGAGTCATGCGGGCCGTATATACCACCAAGGCCCTCAGGAGAACAATAGGCATAAATGGTCTTGCTTCGCGACCAATCTAGTCGTCTTCTATTGGTTTTTTGGTCGTGTTTTGGGCGTCGTTGAGGGAATTTTTTTCGAAATTACGGATAAAGCTTGGTGATCGACTCCGTCTTCCTTCAGTTTAAGGCTAAGGAAAAAAAGCCCAACGGACAAACGATCGACCCGATCGATCTTAAGACGAGAGGAACTGTAATGTCGACTGAGGTCGATCGAAACGTCATTGGCGAAAACCGTTGGTCTCCTGATGTCATCCTTGAGACCCGCTCCATCGGAAATTGTGATATCTGGATCGCACGCGAAGACCTGCTCCCTGGCGGAACTAAACAAAGGGCTGTCATTCCCTATTTGCGGGAGCTGAGCGCCCTCGGCTATCGGCAACTTGCCTATGCCAGCCCCTTTTGCGGCTACGCACAGGTCGCCTTAGCGGTCCGCAGGCAGAACATATGGAGGCTCACCTCTTCTGTGAAGCCGATCCGCGCACAGGTAGACGTCACCGCTTTACCGAATGCGCAGCGACTTTCGACGCACGCATCGAGATGACGAAGTCGCTGGCGGACGCTGAACAGAGTGCTGCGGCTTTCGCTGAACAGGCCTCTCTCAGTCCTCCAATACCCTCCAATGAACATTATGACGCCAAACTATGGGCGCACATCCTCGAGAGGGGGCGCGCGGGCGATCTTTGGTGGAATGTCGGCCCGTAACGGTTTTTGTTAAAAATAACTCATCGCAAAAAGCAAGACCTAGGTGCGTAATGCAGCGAGATCATGTAGTTTTAATCTCTCTCGGGTTGAACGCATTCTGGTAGTTGGAGTGGAACGCAAGATGACACAAACACAGATACAAAATTCCAATCAAAAGTTCGGACCACCAACAGACGTGAAATCGGTCTTGGCTCAAGTCAAACGGCCCAAGAAAGTCGTGGTCACGGCAGGTATGCCGTATGCGAACGGCCCGCTCCACTTGGGGCATTTAGCTGGCGCACAGGTCCCGGCTGATATCTATGCGCGCTGGATGCGAATGTTGATCGGCACTGAAAACGTTCTCTTCGTCAATGGCAACGACGATCATGGTTCCACAAGTGAAGTTGCGGCTCTAAAGGCCGGCAAATCCATCCGCGAGTTCATTGATACGATCCATGAGCAGCAGAAAGCCACGCTCAAAAAATATGGAATTCAAACCGACGTCTTTACTGGAACATCACGGCCTGAAACCTATCCGTTGCACGAAAAATTCTCACAGGATTTTTTACGTCAACTATATAAAAATGGCGTTCTCGAAAAGCGCGTAACCAAGCAATGGTTTGACCCGAAGATGAAGCGTTTTCTACAGGACCGGTTCGTGCGCGGGACCTGTCCGAATTGCGGCGTGCCCGACGCCTATTCCGACGAATGCGATGCCTGTGCAACCCAGTTTGATCCCAGTTTACTCAATGATCCTCGTAGCCAACTGAGTGATGCGCAGCCTGAGTTGCGCGAGACATCTCATTGGTGGCTCGACATGTGGAAGGTTGCCGATCCTCTCAAAACGTGGATTGAGTCAAAGCAGAAAACATGGCGCTCGGCGGTGGTAACGGAAGTGATCAATACCGTGCTAATCGGCTGTCGTTTTGAAAACATCCACGAACCAAAATACAAGGAAATCAAAGACACTCTGCCAAAGCATAAATCGCGGTACGTGCCCGGTAAAAAAGTCGAATGCCTTTTCGAATCGAAAGCTGACCTTGCCAAGGCGCAGGAGCTTTTGGAGCAGTCTGGTATTTCCTCGGTTACGACCGATAAATGGTCCAGGCGCCCGATCACCCGCGACGTGACGTGGGGAATTCCGGTGCCGCCAGAAATTGATCCAGACATGGTCGGTAAGACTCTCTATGTTTGGCCCGACTCTCTGATCGCGCCGATCGTATTTACGCAAGTAGCCCT
>SXRI01000283.1 GCA_005793615.1 Bdellovibrionales bacterium | reverse complement strand
GTTTCATACCGCCAGAAAGCTCTCGCGGGTAGGCCTCCTCAAACCCCTCAAGACCAACGATATCTATCGCGGCTCGCACCCGGCGATCAACCTCTTCACGCTCCAACGCCAAGGGAAAAAGCGAAATCTCAATATTACGTTTGATTGTCTCCCAAGGAAAAAGAGCAAAACTTTGAAAGACCATGGAAACATCCGAGTTAATCCCCATTAGGGCGTGACCGCGGGAAATCACCTGGCCCTCATTCGGCTCCTGCAGGCCGCACATTATCCGAAGACAAGTTGATTTTCCTGAGCCCGAGGGACCAAGAAGCGCCAACACCTGATTCTCAAGAAGTGAGATATTGATATTCTCAAGAACACGCAGCGCCTTTCCGGACTCCAGTGTAAAAGTCTTATGGACATTCCTAAGCTCCAAAAGTGTCTCACCCATGAACTGACTCCTCGCCCTGCTCGATCTTACAAATCCATCCGAAAGCGAGTTTGCGCCATACGATAAACTCGCGCCCACACCATGCGATTAAACGTGACTACGACCACCACCATCACAAACAGGCAACAAGCCAAGCGCGCAAAATCGCCATGCGCGGCAGCCTTACTGATCAGCGCACCCAGTCCGTGCGCTTCAAGAGTGGTACCTTTGTACTGAATCAGCTCAGAGACAATACTGGCATTCCATGCGCCTCCGGCAGCCGTCACCCAGCCCGTCACCAACGACGGTAAAACACTCGGCAAAAACAAATAGCGCCACTGATCCCGACGTGAAGAGCCCATCAGGCGCATGCCATAGCGAAGTTCAACTGGAATGCGCAAAGCCCCAGCGATGACGTTAAACAAGATGTACCACTGAACTCCCAGAAGCATCAGAAGCATCGAACTGATTTCAAAGTTGAGACGAAGCGCGAGAAACAGAGAAATCGCCAAGGGATAAAGCATCGGCGCCGGAAACGATGCCAACAGTTGCACTACAGGCTGGGCCAGTCGTAGGCGACGAGGGTTCTGTACAATCCAAATTCCCATCGGTGTCGCCCAAAGTGTACCAATGGCAACCGCCGTCAGCACCCGCAAAAGAGTAAATCCGGTGCCACCAACAATGACCAGCCAATCGGCCGCGGGAACCGACAAAAGCGTTTGCACCAGACGAACCGATCCATACAGGACAACGACGGCACAGGCGACGCCCACTACCCCACGCATGATCCAACGTTGCTTTTCGGTAAGACGATCAACATCGATCATTTTGAGAGCAGGTGTACGCCATTCACGTATTTCCTTACGGAGACGCGACCGCCCTGCCGGACGAAAGTAGATTCCCTTGATCAAACGTGCGACCACTGAGTCTTTAATCAAAAGCGCCAGCAAAGGTTCATCTTGTTTTTGCTGGCCATCACCTTCCTCGAGGCGAAAGCGATGTGCCCACACCAAGGCCGGTCGCCAGAGAAGAATATCAAAGAGTAAAATCACCGCGATCATGGCGCCAACACCGCCAACCATGGCCCTGGAGTTACCAGATTCAATCGCCACTGCCATGTAGGAACCAAGACCAGGTAAGCGGTAAGTCTGTTCACCGAGAGTAAAGGCTTCGCACACGGTCAAAAAGAACCAGCCTCCCGCCATCGACATCACGCTATTCCAGGTCAGGTTCATTGCCGAGTACGGAAGCTCCAGCAATTCCAACCTTTGGAAACTCGAGAGTTTCATCACGGCCGCGGCCTCTTTCAAATCCGTCGGCACTGACTTCAGTGACGAGTAGAACGCAAAAGCCATATTCCAAACCTGACCACTGAAAATCATCAAAACGGAAGCTAATTCAAGGCCGACATTGGTACGCGGAAAGATCGCGACCAATCCTAAAACCAAGCCAGGAAGAAACCCGAGAACAGGAATGCTCTGCATGACATCGAGGAGCGGAAGAATAACCTTTTCCGCTCGCGGCGACTTCGCCGCCCAATAACCAACAACCAGTGTAAAAGCCAAGGAGACCAAATAAGCGATCAAACCCCGGAGCGAGGAAAAGAGCGCATAAAGCGGCAACGCCGAAAGCGACAAGTCGATATCGTAGACTGGATTGTAACTTGAATTCCATTGCGCGGCGAATGCCGTAATCCCATAGATCACAGCCGCAACAAAAAGGAAGATCAATCCGTCGGCAACGACGGAAAAGGGTTTAAAGAACGGGACTCGGCGCATATTCGAACTTCATAACACGCCGGTTTATTTGAGGTAACGAATTTGTGGCTAAGCTTTAAATCTAAACGCGCTAATCCAAACGCCAAGTTGCGATTTGTCGACGCCAGGGAGCCATTAGATTTGTCAGCTGTTGTCGACTGAACTCCGACAAATGCGGCTGAACCGCATCCAACGCTCGCAGCATCTCCAGTAGCACGTCCGGAGAAACTGTCTTCTCACCTTTTAGAGCGTAGAAGCCGATATCACTTCGATACATGAGACGATTAATGCTGCTTACCAAATCAGCAGCCTCCCAATAGTAGAGTTCATTGCCAAGAATATCCGACGCCACGACCAGCGCCCTGATCGCCAATGCCTGATCCATGATCGTTATCGGCGCCGGCGTGGGTTTTTGAGTGGCAAGCTCCAATTCGTGCCGCACGAGTTCACCACCCGAACGGAATTGATGCGAAAGATAGTTGGCAAGACCGAGGATCAAGATCTTAATCTTCTCACGACTCTTGATAATTTGGTCGCGGGCGATCGTACCGTCGGGACCCGGTTTCGTCAGGACCTCTGAAGTGGACCGCTCCACACCATCCGTCGCCGTATAGACCTCTGACATCGCCAATAAATAGCGGGCAACATCTTCGGCCCGAACTTTAGTGCCCAAATCATTTCCGATACGATCAGCAATGCCCGCCATCACCGCCGGCACCCCTCCTGGAATCTCTTCCTGATTGGCACGAATCACACGCTTATCGGTATCAACCATAAAGACCTGAGTTCGCTCGCTTGTCGCCGACTTCAAAATGCCCGCCAAACTATGGAAGCTCAGCGCATAGAACGCACCCTTAGGAAAAATCGTCTGCTCAAGATCCGAGACATTGAATTCAGGAAACAAGTCCTTCGCCATCACCGTACCGAGTAAGGTATCGAAGGCGCTCGGTACCCACTCTCGAAACGAAAGCGCCAGACTCGCAAGCCCTCGAACCTGCTCCGCGTACGCTTTCGCCGTAAGGTCAGGCGCGTCCACCGGTGATTGCACTTGTTTCTGGTAGCGGCGGGCAATTTCGCTGATCTCAGTCAACGCCACTCCCCGAGCAGCGACAGGGTCAATGCCCGCGGTTTGCCATAACAGTGGTGCGGCGGCATCAAAGGCCCCGCGAGTCTCAAAACTCTCATCCGTAACCCCTGTCCACTTCAGTCTCACGCGGCCACTGGGATCAACGCTCAAGCGAGCCTTTTCCAGCTGCACATTGGTCACTGCGGGGCGCTGACTCTCAATCTGTCGAGCAGCCCACTTATCAAGACGCTCACGTATAGCTTTCGGAAAATGACTCTTCAAAGCAAGTATCGGGGCAATTTCCGCCCTTACACCTTTTTCAACTCTGTCACCTACCGTTTGCGGGACAAGGCGAATCTCGGCAACAACCGCTTCAGTAACAGTGTCCCGAACCGCATCAGCGCCCTTGAGATTAAGCGTCGACCGAATACGCTCAACGCCGTATTCTTCAATTTTCGGCTGAATAACCAACGTACGAGCGATCCACTGCGAGATACTCATGCAGTCTGGTGTTCTCAAACACGCGAGGTCTTCGGGCGATTGATCTTTAAGATAATCATAAAGATCAGTACTCGCCTCCCTGAAGTGTTTCTGGCGTTCATTCGGAGATAGGTAGGACCAGACATCAACGAGAGTCATGAGCGCACTACGTGCATCACGAATCGACTCAACACTCGCCGCAAGCTGACGCCCACGTTTCATCTTGCCAATCGCCGACGACGGAATCTTGATTCCAAACTCCTTGGCCACAAGCTCTACATCATTCAAGGCGTTGTTGATGGTTTTCGCCGCCATAATCGCACGAATAGCACCCGACGCCTTTGGCTCGAGGGAGAGCATTTTGGAAACCTCACGATGAATACCTGCGATCACAGGCTTCAAAAGCGACGACCGGCCAATGGCCGAATCCACCGAACGAAGATAAGCAAACAAACGCCTCGCCGCCTCATCCAAGGCGATTCGTTCGCCCTCTCTTATCGGTGGTGGCAGGGACTTTAAAATCTGTCGCACCTTCCCTGGAGTCGCCTCCAGCTGCGGGACGATCTTGGCCAAAGAGCTTTTTGCCATCACTTGTGCTCGTGAGATGAACATCGAGGTGTAGGCGGAATCCGTCAATTTCGTGGGCCGAGACGGAATTTCATTCAAAAGGCCCTGAGCCCAAGCAGTTTTCTGCCCATCGGTAAACCCCTCACGGATACTGAAGAGGTTCTCGGTCAAACGAAAAACAACCTCTGAACTCACTTCCTTTGACCACGACAGCGGCGCGATCGCTTGTCGTCCATCGATCTGAAGATCGACATCTCCTCCACGAGGCCCAGCCACCGGTATGGTCACATCATGAGAAATAGTCTGCGGCTTTGGAGCACATGCAGGTACGCCAGAAAAGACGGTCGCTACAAAAATAAATAAACACAGAAAACGGGTAGGTTTCTGCATTTGAGCCCTCGATTCAGAAGAACAGCATAGCCGTCAAATCCGTTCGAAGCTGCCGTTCAATATTGCGGCCGACCACCGTGTCGGACACTTCAAGCGAAACGCGCGTCGGCACCTTCGCTTTTCTCAATTTATAATCTTCAACTGTTGAAAACGTTAAACCACCACGCGCCCGCAATACCGAC
>SXRI01000282.1 GCA_005793615.1 Bdellovibrionales bacterium | reverse complement strand
CATTGCCCGGAAAAAAACCGAAACCGACACTCGCCGACCTCGTGGTTTTGAGCCTGCTCTGCGAGCAGCCGATGCATGGCTATCAATTGGTGAGCGAGCTTGAGCGCCGCGATGTCGAGGATTGGGCCGAGATCTCTCGCCCACAGGTTTATTACTCACTCAACAAACTGGCAAAATTAAAGCTCATCGATGAATTTCGCGAGACTGGTGACTCCCTCGGCCCGGAGCGCACGAAATTCGCAGTCAATGGCCGCGGCCGGACTGCTCTCGAAGAAGGCCTCAGCAATACCAAATGGGCCACGCAACGCCCGCCGCCACCCTTTCTCACCTGGATGGCTCTTTCAGGTCATCTTAATAAATCAGCACTACGCAAGGTCATGCGCGAACGACGTCGCTTTCTTGAAGAGCAAATCGAACGCGAACGAAAGACACTCAAAGAGTTCGAGCACGAATCGGGCGCGATGACAGTTGTCGGGCGATTGATGGTTGACCTTTGCATTCAAACTTTTGAAACTGAACTTAAGTGGCTCGATCGAGTCGAGCACGAGATGCTCGCGCGCTCAACCGCGCCACTCTGAAACCGCTGCTTAAGGATGAGGGAGCAAGAATGCGAAGTTTCATTTTTATTTTTTGTTTTGTTTTTCTATGCCAGGCCTTTGCCGCTCAAACCTCTGAACAGATTCCTGGCGAGTACCTGGTCAAGTACCGTGAACACGCGCAACTGGCCGCGTTTAAGCTGCGCGCCACCGTCGGCGTTCGCCTGCTCGCAGAGATTCCTAGCGCCAAACTTCTACAAATTCACATCGCTCCGAAACACGAAGCCAAGGCTTTGCAGTCTTTGAGTGACGGACTTGATTCGAATATTGAATACATTGCCCCGAATCTCGTCGTCTCGATGCTGACGGCGCCGTTTGAGGCGACGGGGGCGACCGATGCGACCGATGCGACTGCTGCGAAAAATCAAGAAGCCCAATGGGCTTTGGCGAAAATTCGCGCCGAAGATGCCTGGCAGGCAGCCGGTCACCGGGGATCACGCTCGGTCGTCATCGCTGTGATCGATACCGGAGCTGACTATCGACACGAATCTCTAGCGCCGAACATGGTTCCGGGACGCGATTTCATCAACAACAGTAACGATCCCATGGACAATCGCACCTCCGGTCATGGCACCCACTGTTCGGGCGTGATCGGCGCTACCGGACTTATAGACGGCGGCACGATCGGCATAAGCCCCCAGGTCTCGATCATGCCATTAAGGTTTTTGGATGAGAACGGCCGCGGCTCTACCGCCAATGCCATTCGCGCCATCGATTATGCCATTGAGCATCGCGTGCAAATCATTTCCGCCAGCTGGGGTTCGAGGGCGACACCTAGCGAAGCCAAGCCGATGATCGAAGCCGTCAAACGCGCCAGCGATGCCGGGGTGATTTTCGTGATGTCCGCAGGTAATCATGGTGAAAACACCGATCACTATGACACCTATCCGGCCAATGCGAAGTTCGCTAACACCATCACCGTCGGCGCCAGCTCCGAGGATGAGTCTCGCCCCGACTGGAGCAACTACGGGCGCAGTAAAGTCGATCTAGTTGCACCAGGAAAGGCGATTCTCAGCACACTTCCTGAGAATCGTTACGGAAAAAAATCCGGCACTTCGATGGCAGCTCCGTTAGTGTCCGGCTTAACCGCCTTTCTCATGGCACAACAGCCGTCGTTGAGTGGCGAGATGATCCGCTCGCTCCTACAGGTAACTGGTGCCTACAGTCCCGTTCTTTCGGCGTGCGATTGCCGAATCGATGCCCTGAATGCCACCAAGGCCTTGTTGAACGAAAAGATGTTCATCGTTCCTGCAGCGCGCACAATGGAAGTCGGTGAGAGCATACACTTCAAAGTGGTGTTCGGGCAGGCTCCGTTCGTGTTTCGAGTCATGAACACCGACGTAGGCACCATCGATCAATTCGGCAAGTTTACTGCCACCGCCTCGGGACTGACGACCGTGAAGGTGATTGATGCCACGGGCACTGAAACCTCCACTCTCGCGATTCGTGTCGTGGAAAACTGAGTCCCTGGCATCTGCCTTGCTCTACTCCTAGGATTAGGTACTCAACTATCCCCTAGGAGGGAATCCCGTGTCGAACTTATACACACTTGTTAGCCAAAAGGGCCTGAAGAAAAACCTATACAGCGCCGCTCTGATGGCCACGACTACAGTTTCCATCACCCTGTTTGCGGCTTCAGCGAAGGCCACCGAAACGCAGGGAAGTACCGCAGCCGCTCCAACCGCGGCAGCTGCAACTTCGACTGTGTCACCGGACATGAGTATTTTCTCCGGCTGTTCGATCGATGAACTCAAACTCAGTAACCGAACTGAGTGGGTGAATAAAAACTCCTATGACATTTTTAAACGCAATATGACGGTCGAGAAAACCAAGCAAGTCGAAGAGAAGATCAAAGAGATGGGCGCGCAAAACTACGTCATGAACGATCCGGGTGCCAAAAAGGATCTCACGGAGCAGATCGCTCTACGCACTGAATTCATGAAGATTCAGGGCGATGTTTACAAGTGCCTGAACTCTAACGTGGCAAAGCTTGCGCCTTCGGATCTCCAATTAACACGAGGCAAAATTGACAAGGCCACAGGAATCGATGAAGGACCTGAGAAAATCACTGGCTACCCGATTAAAACTCTGGCCCTACAAATGGCCCTGCAAAGTCAGATGAATACGCTCGCCAGCTCTGTGAACAACTACTCCAAGGATTGCATTGAAAAGAGTCCCACCACCATTCTATATATCGATTCTCCCGCCTGCGATACCAAGTTCCAGCGAAGCACCAACGCCCAGATATTGCTAACACCTTATGCGCAAATGCGTGCCGATCTTGATGTATATGCTAGTGGAAAGAAAGATAAAATCTTTCAGAATACGATCGATGCTCAAGGCGGTTCACTGGCGATGCTCGAAAAAGAGCGCACCTCATTACAAGCAGGCGATAAGTCAACCTCCACCTCAGTCACCACTGCGCCAGCGAAACCCGCGATTAACTGAACGACGGTCGCTGCAATTGCGGCACGACTTGCCTCCAATGAAGGGGGCAAGAGATGCTGTTACAGTTGGTGCATTCCGAATCGCCGACGTGCCACGCAAGAGCTGCCGGATCACGCATTCGGTTTTCAAGCTCCTGAAGTGCAGTCCCAAGTGAAGGCGTAGTGAAATCCAAGAGCGCCGAGCGATTATCTTGCCAAACACGAAGGGTTCCGCGAACCCCCTGATGTCGATCCCTCAGACAAGCACAGGCCGAAGCACCCGGAGCTGATTTCTGTAAAATTCGATGGAGCTCTTTCTCAAATCTCGGCCCGAAACGCGAATGCCGGTCATTGGCAATGTGATAAACCGAGACCCGGTGCGGTTTTAGGCGCCTGGGTAGATGAGCATAAAAACTTCTTAAGAGCGCCTGCGAGAGCGCCTTGCCGGCACCCACTACGACCAGCGCCAGTGGGATCACGACTATCCACACCCAACCCAGCACGAGAAAAACCGCGACCGCGCCCATGGTTGCATACATCCCAAAATTTAAATGATTCATCCAATCAGTCATACTCCTCCTCCTTGACGATTCCGACTTACGAATCAATCTACAACTAAACTATATTTGTTACCATTAGTGCTTAGTAATGTTGCAATTTCTTAACATCTCGAAACTCTCCCTGGGACATCTTGTATCACCTCCAGTCAAATCTTGACCTAAGGCGAGATTCCGGCGATCGGTGTTCCATGGCAAAAAGACTCATATTTTTATTTCTCGTTTGGACCTGCACGGGGGCACTCTTCGCAGCTCACGCGGCTGAGATTCAAATCGCCGTCGCCTCGAACTTCTCAGTGCCAATGGCCAAAATCAATGAACTGTTTCGCAACGAAACGGGCCACGTCCTCATTGTCAGTTATGGCGCTTCCACCAAATTAGCGACACAAATCAAGAATGGCGCACCGTTTGTCGTCTTTCTCTCAGCCGATCAACAAGAAGTTCGCGAGTTGATCAAAGCTGATCTGGCGGTAGTCGGAACCGAGTTCACCTACGCGGTCGGTAAACTCGCGCTTTGGAGTCCTAAACCGGGTCTAGCTTTGGCTGACGGCGAACTTTTGAAGCGCGGTGATTTTAAGCGTCTTGCGATCGCTAATTCTAAGTTAGCTCCCTACGGAAAGGCCGCCCGCGAGGTCATGGAGAACCTCGGCGTCTGGCAGAAGTACACGGCCCGCCTCATCACCGGTGAGAACATCACGCAAACCCATCAGTTCGTGGCCTCCGGTAACGTCGATTTAGGGTTTGTCGCACGCTCCCAAATCGCGACCCAAATAAAAAAATCCGAGGGCTCTGTTTGGCTGGTGCCACAAAGCTTATATTCGCCGCTCAAACAAGATGCCGTCCTCTTGAAAAAGGCCAAAGAAAAAGGTGGCGCGAACGCGGAGATTTTTCTTAAATTTCTAAAATCTCAAAAAATCAGGGACATCATTAGAGAGTTCGGCTACGACTTGCCAAATGACTGAGTCCCTTGACCTCAGCCCCGTGTGGCTGACATTGAAACTCGCGGCCACCACCACGTTGATACTCTTACTCCTGGGTACACCGATCGCTTGGTGGTTGGCGCAAACAAAATCACGCTTTAAAGCGACGATCAGCGCCGTAGTTGCGCTACCTTTGATTTTGCCACCGACCGTGCTTGGTTTTTACCTCTTAGTCCTCATGGGCCCAAACGGCGGTGTCGGCGCCATTACCTCAGCGCTCGGTCTCGGCTACCTGCCCTTTACCTTCTTCGGTCTCGTCATCGGTTCAGTGCTCTACTCCCTTCCCTTCGTCGTCCAACCTCTGCAAAACTCCTTCGAAGCACTTGATTCTCGTTCACTCGAAGTCGCCGCCACCTTGCGAGCCGGTCCCTGGGACCGTTTTTTTTCCGTGGTACTGCCTCTCTCTAGACCAGGATTCCTCACTGCCGCAGTACTCGGTTTCGCGCACACGGTCGGTGAATTTGGCGTGGTACTTATGATCGGCGGCAATATTCCGGGCGAGACGCGCACGCTTTCGGTCGCGATCTACGATCATGTTGAAGCGCTTGAATACACTCAGGCCCATTGGCTCGCCGGCGGCCTGATCATCTTCTCGTTTTTGACTCTGCTCGTGGTGTACTTCCCGCCAGGACGCAGTGCTCAATCAAGGGTGCGCCCATGAGCCGCATTCATGCACATTTCAAAGGCAAGGTCGGTGATTTCAAACTCGACGCCACCTTCGACATCCCCGCCAGCGGCGTAACCGCTCTTTTCGGTCCTTCTGGCTCTGGTAAGACTTCGCTTCTTCGAGCGATGGCAGGCCTCAATCACGGCCTTCGCGGGAGCTTTTCGATCAACGGCGAAACCTGGCAGGATTCGACTAGCGGCGTATTTGTTCCGCCTCACCAACGGGCACTTGGTTACGTTTTCCAAGAAGCCAGTCTTCTACCGCATCTTTCAGTCGAAGGAAACCTTCGCTACGGACTCAAACGTACTCCTGCCAGTGAGCAAATCATTTCCTATGAGCATGTCATCGAGCTTTTTCGCCTTGAACCACTGCTGACACGCTCGCCCCTGAAGCTTTCCGGAGGCGAACGACAGCGTGTCGCTATTGCCAGAAGTCTGCTCTGCGGCCCCAAGATTCTGCTTCTTGATGAACCCTTGTCGGCACTTGACGCCAAAGCCAAGACAGAGATTCTTCCCTATTTGATTCGCCTTAAAACCGAGACCAAAATCCCGATGGTCTACGTGAGTCACTCTCATCAAGAGGTTGGGGCGCTCGCTGATCATCTCTTGCTCATAGATAACGGAGAAATTCGCAAAGCTGGGCCACTGGGTGATTTCACTAGCGAGCTCACTTTGGCTCCGTACCCGGCGCTCATGCCCTATGTAATTTCAGGCTCATCGTGGAATTTAGGGGAGAAAACGATAGCATTTTCCTGATGAAACGCCGTCTAGAAGAGGCATTGATAGGAATTGACTGATCCTCGGTTTCAGGCATGATTTCGTGATGCGAAAAAAGTCATCCAAGAAAT
>SXRI01000281.1 GCA_005793615.1 Bdellovibrionales bacterium | reverse complement strand
TAGCCCTGGAGACTTAAGAACTGACCGGAAACATGCGCTCAATTTCTCTCTTGGTAGCAAACGGGGGTCGATAAAGACGGAGCTCAGCGAAATCATGTTTTGTTGTTTAGGTTTGACATAGGCGACATGATCAAAGGTCTTGAAGGCCGGACTGGGTACGTTAACCGGATTTTCAAATGAGTAGGGTTCGGTTCCTTGGGCAACGAATACACCGGCCCGATCGCGACTCTCAATCAAGCCCTGCGCGCGAAGTTCATCGTATGCTGCTTGGATCGTATTTTTTGATGCTCCCAGTTGATGGGCCAGTGCTCTCACTGGCGGCAGGCGACACCCCTTGAGGTGGCTATCGTCAATGATCTGTTTGCGAATGATGGTGACGAGCTGTTTGATTTCCAGTGGTCGACCCGACGTATCCGAGTCAAAATTCAAACGTATATAAGGCTGTCGCTCCAAAGAAATCTCCCCTGTAAAGTATAGGACGCTGATTGATATACCTTATTTTCCATTCACCTTCTTTTGAAGGGACAGATTCGATTCCTTTTCTGGGTCAGGCTCCGGTTTCCCCGCCAGCGGGTTTGTCCCGGCGAATGATTTACCTCTGTCCCTCGCCAAAAACCAGCGCTGTGAGCATAAAAGGAGGCAACCAAGGAGAAATTCGATGAACTTAAAGACCGGTCTTGCGGAGATGTTAAAGAAGGGCGTGATCATGGATGTGGTGACTCGTGAGCAGGCACGTATCGCCGAAGACGCAGGGGCGATCGCGGTCATGGCGCTTGAACGTGTGCCCTCCGACATTCGCCGTGACGGCGGGGTTGCGCGGATGTCACCGCCCGAGTTGATCCAAGGAATTATGGATGAAGTTGACATTCCGGTGATGGCTAAATGTCGAATCGGCCATTTCGTGGAAGCACAAGTGCTGGAATCACTTGCGGTCGACTTTATCGATGAGAGTGAAGTTCTAACACCTGCCGACGATAGCTATCACATTGATAAACACGCCTTTCGTGTGCCGTTTGTCTGCGGAGCCACCAATTTGGGCGAGGCTTTGCGGCGAATCGGCGAAGGCGCGGCACTCATCCGCACCAAGGGCGAGGCCGGCACCGGCAATATTGTAGAAGCAGTACGCCACTTGCGTCAGTTGAATCAAGAACTGCGACGAGTTTGTCGTTTGGATGACTCGGAACTCATGACCGAGGCCAAAACAATGGGCGCCCCCTATGATTTGTTAAAATTGATTCGCATGAGCGGACGACTGCCAGTGCCCAACTTCGCCGCCGGTGGCGTGGCGACTCCCGCGGATGCCGCGTTAGTGATGCAGTTGGGAGCTGAATCCGTGTTTGTGGGTTCGGGAATTTTCAAATCAGAAAATCCTGTAACTTGTGCTCGTGCCATCGTCAACGCAGTGGCGCAGTATTCAGATCCTGAGGCCGTTTTACATGCTTCTCGGGGTTTGGCGGCAGCGATGCCAGGCCTTGAGATAAAGGAGATTCCCGAGAATCAAAGACTTGCTGCTCGAGGTTGGTAGAGATGGCCACGCGAATTGGCGTTCTCGCGGTACAAGGAGCATTTGCCTTACATCGGGCGCACATTGAAGCACTTGGTGCCGAGTATCGTGAAGTCTGGCGTCACCAGGATTTTGCTGCGATCGATGCCCTGATTATTCCCGGAGGCGAAAGCGCCACGATGCTCAAACTGCTAGCAACACTTGATCTGCAGAAGGTTCTCACGGAGTTCTCCACCGAGAAACCCACATGGGGAATTTGTGCCGGCGCTATCTTGCTCGCCCGTTCAGTGACCAACCCTTGTCAGGAGTCATTGGCCAGGATTGATGTGGATATTGCGCGTAACTCCTATGGACGGCAATTGAATAGCAGTCATGAAGAGGTGAATGGCTATAGGGTATCGTATATTCGCGCCCCAAGAATCACTCGTATTGGGAGTGACGTAGAGGTCCTTGCGTACAAAGGGGATGATCCATCCTGGGTTGAAAGTGGAAAAGTGATGTTGACGACCTTTCACCCTGAAACAAATTTGCATGCGCCATCACCCTGGCACCGCCGCCTGGCTCAATCAAGTTTTCGTGCGTGAAATCCTTGAAGATGTTCAGGTATGGGAAGAGGCTCTTGATTCTAGCCAAGGGTTCAATGTCCCGGTTAAAAAGGTGGCAACGGCCACCATCGGTGCTTCGGTTTGCTATCGTTTTTAAGTCACTAACGCTCTAAGCGTTACTTGACAATGGAACTAAGGCCTTCATTGAATAGGGGCATGGTTCCATCCACCCTAACCATCAGACCCTTGCTGGCTGCTGATCTCGAGGCCGTGCGCAGATTCACCGATCGTGAGATTGGTGGCAATTATTTTTCCGCCAGTGAACTAAATGAGATCTACGAGCGTTCGGGGCGCGCCGGTGTGATGTATTCGCTGGTGTTGGTGGATGAGAGAGGCGAGATTTACGGCGTAAGAATCACCTACCCGCCGGGAAATTGGCAAAAAGGCAAAGGGCAAGGATTGACGCCGGAGCGTTGGCCGCATGCCCTCGAGGAAACGGGCTATTTTCAGTCGATCTTTCTCTCTTCTGCTTTGAGCGGGCAAGGCTGGGGCGGACGTTTATCCCACGAATCCTTAGTACGATTGCGAAAAGCCGCCGCCAAAGGGGTGGTTTGCCATTCGTGGAAAGAAAGTCCCAACAATTCATCGTTTCGATATCTGCAGAAACTCGGGTTTGTACTGATCGCGGAATATCCGAGCTATTGGCAGAATGTTCCATATAATTGCACGCGATGCCTCAAACCGCCGTGTCAGTGTACGGCTCAAGAGATGTATCTCGATCTTGTAGAAAGGACAGCATGAGCACTTCTTTTTGGCTCGACCGTACGATCAGTGATGGCCTAAGTGGTATGGGTCGCGCGAAAAAAACCTATGATGCAGTGATTGTCGGCGCCGGAATATCAGGTCTGTCGACTGCCTATTGGCTACATCGCGAAGATCCTTCGCTGAAAATAGCCATCATCGAGAAGTCTCGGCTTGCGTTCGGGGCCAGTGGCCGCAATGCCGGTTTCATCACCTGCGGCTCAGTTGAACATTTCAACCGCATGATTAATAAGCATGGTTTAGATCAGGCGACGGCGATTTGGCGATTCGCGCAAGAAAACCTTCGTCTTTTGAAAGAGCACATTATCAACGATAGCGCCGAAGAAATCGGCTTTGAGAACCGCGGCGCTTATTCCCTTGCTGCTCAAGAGAACGAATACGAAGAACTCAAAACCTGCGCATCGATCATGAACAAACTCGGCATCCGCACGGAGGTCTTTTCTTCAGAACAAGTGCGCAACCAGGTGGGAGCCCATAATTTTGCTGGCGGAATCAAGTATCTCGATGATGCCTCGGTAAATCCAGTGAAGCTCGTGCAGCGCATGCGCGAACGAGTCAATGTGGACCTTTTTGAGGGCACAGAGGCCATCGGTATTGTCGCTACCGACGACGGCTCACGCGTGTTGCGTACCGATGGCGGAGACTTCGAGGCGCCGATGATTTTACTTAATCTCAACGGATATTCGGCGCAAATTCATCCGTGGTTCGCTGATAAAATCTATCCTACTCGCGGGCAGTGCCTGATGTTGGAGGCCGTACCGCGCTTCATGGACGCTCCCTGCTATGCTAACTTTTACCTGGATTATTTTCGGCAACTGCCAAGTGGAGAGCTCTTGATCGGAGGCTTCCGCCAGATCGAGAAAGAAACTGAGGTGGGAACCAGTGATCACACTACCGAACCCATTCAGAAGGCGTTGCACGAGTTCGTGGTTACGCATTTACCGCAATTTAAAGATGCACGTGTCACGCATCGTTGGTCGGGAGTAATGGGATTTGCGCGTGACGGCGAACCCATGGTGGGCTCAATTCCCGGCGACCAACAGGTGTTTTTCGCCGGTGGTTATACCGCACATGGCATTGGGCTTTCTTTTCATACCGCGAAGTGTCTGGTGGATATGATTTTCGGCCGCGAAGTGCCGAAGTGGCTCTCGGCACGACGTTTTGGTTGAGTCGAATTGACACCGCATTGCCGTTTTTGTCCGCATTCGCGCGACGAGTCGTGCGACAAAAACACACTCAGCCACGCTTTACCAGCAGTTGAAGTCAATTTCTCTGTGGCACGCCGCTTGATAGGTACCCATTCTAGAACACTTCAGGCAACTGTGGATCATAAGATTCAACAACAAAAGGAGTACCTATGAAAATTTTGGCAGCAATTCTCGGTTTGGCTCTCGCAGCAACAGCCTTCGTTTCTCCGGCTCGCGCTGATGAAAGTGCTCTGACGGACTTCCGCCCACATGGCGATCGCATTTGTTACGGCGAGTACGAG
>SXRI01000280.1 GCA_005793615.1 Bdellovibrionales bacterium | reverse complement strand
GTTAAAACGCCACCAAAGGACTTCAAAGTGTGGGGTTTGAGCGACTCCGGCCATATCGCTGCGATCAAGAGTCCAAGGGCGTGGGCGGTGCAGTTTCATCCCGAGGTGGCACATACGGAGAAAGGCATCGAGCTCTTGCGGGCCTTTGTCTTTGATCTTTGTCATGCGGAGGCTTCCTGGGATCCGCCGCATATCACTTCCCATTTGGTGGATGAAATCAATGCCAAGGTCCCCGCGGCGGATCATGTTTTGTGCGGTCTTTCTGGCGGCGTGGATTCTTCGGTGGCAGCTGCACTCTTGACCAGAGCTCTTGGTCCCGACCGCGTTCACTGCGTCTTTGTCGACAACGGACTTTTACGCAAGCATGAGTACAAGGATGTTCTTGAGCAGTACAAGAAAATTGGCCTCAATGTGATCGGCGTGAATGCCGAGCATGAGTTTTTGACCGCACTTGCTGGGTTGAGTGACCCGGAGGCAAAGCGTAAGGCTATCGGCCGAGTGTTTATCGAAGTATTCCAGGAGACAGCCAAGGATATTCCGCATCATTGCGATTGGCTCGCGCAGGGTACTCTTTATCCTGACGTTATTGAGAGCGTGAGCCCGCGAGGGGCGTCGGTGACAATCAAGTCACACCACAATGTTGGCGGTCTGCCTGAAAAAATGAAGATGAAGTTAGTCGAACCTTTACGCGAGCTTTTTAAAGATGAAGTGCGTGCCATTGGGCGTGAGCTGGGGTTGCCCGAGATCATCTTGGGGCGTCATCCATTTCCTGGGCCTGGGCTTGCGATTCGCTTGATGAGCGCTGTCACGAAGGGCGATTTGGAGATTTTGCGTGAGTGTGATCACATTTATGTTTCAGAGTTAAAGAAACAGGGGCTGTATGATCAAATTTGGCAAGCCTTTTGTGTGCTCCTGCCAGTGAAAACCGTTGGCGTGCAGGGTGATGGCCGAACCTATGAAAAAGTTCTCGCACTTCGGGCTGTGACCTCGCAAGATGGGATGACGGCAGATTGGTTTCCGTTTTCGTTTGAATTTTTGCGTCACGTTTCCAATCGTATCACCAACGAAGTTAAGGGAGTAAATCGCGTGGTTTATGATGTGACCAGTAAGCCGCCGGGGACCATCGAGTGGGAGTGACGGCGTCAAACGGTCAAAATGATCGAACTGTTGATCATTTCGTGCATTTGCATGTTCATAGCCAGTACTCGCTTCTCGAGGCGACCTGTCGAATCAAGAAGCTGGTAGAGCGTGCCGCTAAGAACGGGATGCCGGCTGTCGCCTTAACCGATAATGGCAATATGTTCGGGGCTGTTGAGTTCTATTTCGCCTGTAAAGATGCGAATATCAAACCGATCATCGGCATGGATGTTTATTTGGCGCCAAAGTCTCGCCTTACCAAAGGTGAAGATCGTGAGGCCGCGCAAATGCCCAATCGGCGACTTGTGCTTTTGGCTAAGAACTATAATGGCTACCAAAATCTTTGTAAGATTTCTTCGCTCGGTTACCAAGAAGGATTCTACTATAAACCGCGCATTGATTTTGATGTTCTTAAGTCTCTTAAAGACGATTTGATTTGTTTAACCGGAAACTCCAAAGGTGAAGTGGCCTACGCGCTTGAGCGTTTTGGCAAAGAGGCCGCGCTCGGGAAGATTCGCGAACTGCGTGAGATCTTTCCGGGCGAGAATGATCTTTTTTTAGAGCTCAACCGTACGGGAACTCCAGAGTGGGAGCAAATCAACCCATTTCTGATTGAGGCGAGCCAAATTACTGGGGTGCCGCTGGTTGCGACTAATAACGTGCATTACCTGTCGCAGGAAGATCAGATCGCGCAAGAGGTTTTGATTTGCATCGGTTCCAACAAGACCATGCAGGATGAGTCGCGTTTTCGCCTCGGCTCGGATCAGTTTTATTTTAAAAGCTCCGAACAAATGCGCGCACTTTTTCAGGATGTGCCTCAAGCCTGTGGCAACACGCTTCGCATTGCTGAAGAGTGCAATGTTAAATTCACTCTTAAAGATGAGGCCGGTAAAGCCATTTATCATTTGCCTCGTTTCACCACGCCCTCCGGAGTGGATCCAACGATCTATATTCGCGAAAGGGTTTTTGCCGGTATCGAGGAGCGCTATGCGGAGGCCGCGGCGCGGGGCGAAACTGTTCTCGAGGAGAAGAAGCCCGATTACGTCAAACGCCTCGAATACGAACTCGATGTCATCGAAAAGATGGGTTTTACTTCCTATTTTTTGATCGTCCAAGATTTTATCAATTGGGCGAAAGAGAACGGCATTCCTGTTGGGCCCGGACGAGGTTCGGGTGCGGGTTCACTCGTGGCCTTTTGTTTACGTATTACGGATCTCGATCCCGTACCTTACAATCTTCTTTTTGAGCGCTTCTTGAACCCTGAGCGTATCTCAATGCCCGACTTTGATATCGATTTCTGTCAAGATCGTCGGCAAGAGGTTATTCAGTACGTCACAGCCAAGTACGGTCAAGAAAACGTGTCCCAGATTATCACCTACGGTAAACTCGCGGCGCGTGCGGCGATCAAGGATGTCGGTCGTGTTCTCGGCATGACCTATGCTGAGGTCGATGTGATCTCAAAGCTTCTGCCAGAAAAACTCGGGCTTACACTTGATGAGGCGCTTGAGCTGGAGCCGCGGATCAAAGAGCAGATGGATCTTAACCCGCAAATCGACACCTTGATGGATCTTGCTCGTAAGGTCGAAGGTTCGGTTCGTAATGCCGGTATTCATGCGGCAGGTGTGGTGATCGCCAGTCAGCCCCTTGTTCGTTTAGCGCCACTCTACAAGGGCTCTGAGGGCGAGCAAGTCGTGCAGTACGACATGAAATGGGCCGAGAAAATCGGTCTTATTAAGTTCGACTTCCTCGGGCTCAAGACTCTCACGCACATCCAGAATGCTCTGAATCTGATCGTTATGAATCGCGGCAAACAACTCATGTCGCGCGATATTCCAATCAATGATCC